>NZ_CDWTMG010000101.1:0-15629 GCF_977945845.1 Frankia sp. CcMO1 | reverse complement strand
GCCCTGGGGCCGGCAGCCCTGGGGCCGTCGCCGCCTGCGCGACCGCGGCGGCGACCGCCAGCAGCGTGTCGCGATCGTCCGCCGGAGCGGACCGGTTGCGGCGCCGATGCCCGCACCGCTCGCAGACGTGCGTGATGACCAGATCGTGCGTACGGCTCTCCACCGCGACCGGCCGCATCACACCGCCGCACCGCGCCGCCCGATCGCCGGGGTTGACGTCGACGTGCCGCGACGACAGACAGGACGGGCAGTGGTTGGTGTACCCGTCACCACGCACGGCCGTCCCGCAGACCAGGCAGACGAAGTCCTCGGTGGTGCGGGTGAAGCGCCGGCTCACCGGCCAAGAGTAGGTCACCACACGGCGTGCCCCGCCTGCCCGGAGGCCAATCGGTGCCAATGACAGCCAATCGGGGCGCTCTGACCTGGCCGGAACTCTGACCTGGCCAGGACCAGGTGGGAGCCTCCCGCGAGCGTCTCATCAGATCCGCGTCGGGCGGCCGGACCGCGGGCGGGACGTGTGTCGCCAGAGACGCCGAGGATGTCGGACCCACGGGGTGAAATAGTGGGCGGCGCACCATACCGGGCGTGGTACGTCGGCGCACCATCGCGCCCATCGTCCCGGATGCGTCCCGAGGAGGTCCCGCTGTGGAGGCAGCACACCCTCTACCGCCCGAGAGCCTGCCGCCCGAGAAACCAGCGCCCGAGAAACCAGCGCGGGCGGACGTCCCACCCAACGAACTGTCCGATCGCGATCGTCGCATGTTGCGCTTCGAGCAGGGTTGGTGGCGTCACCCGGGGGCCAAAGAGGAGGCGATCCGGGCCGAGTTCGGGCTGTCATCAACACGCTACTACCAGTTGTTAAACCGGGTGATCGATTCGGAAGCCGCGCTGATAGCCGATCCGATGCTGGTCCGCCGGCTGCGCCGGCTGCGGGAGCAACGTCGGGCGGCCCGATCCGGCCGACGTGACCGGGCCGAGGGGTAAGACCACGCATGACACCTGCCACGAACGCACCGCCGCGGCGTCCCCACCGGCGGCGCCCGGACCGGCTCCACACCCTCGGCGCGGGCGTCGTCGCGGTTCTCGCCGTACTCGCGGGCATCCTGGTGGTCAATCTGCTGAACGGCCCGTCCGACGCGGACGGCTCCACCACCCAGGTCGCGGCCCCGACGCACTCGGCGCGGCCGGGCACGGACCAAGCCGGCGGCGGCCGGACCACTCCGGCCCCGTCGCCGCACCGCGCGGCGGCCACGTCCCCGGCCCCCGGCCCGGGGGCCACGAAGACGGCGCCGGCGTCCCTGGAACCGACGCCGGCGCCGTCCGCGTCCACCGCGACGAAGCCGCCGGCCCCGCCGGGACCGAAGGCCACGGCCCCGGTGGTCGTCCTGAACAACTCGCGGGTCGCCGGGCTCGCCGAGGTGGCCGCCAAGCAGGTCGAGTCGGCCGGGTTCCGGGTCGAGCGGGTGGGCAACTACCAGTCGATCTACAACGTCCCGGTGACGACGGTCTTCTACGACGACGACGACGCCGCCCGAGCCCTGAAGGAGGCGATGCCGGGCATCGAGAGCATCGTGCCCCAGTCGAAGACCAGAATCGTCTCCACCGACGCACTGATTCTGGTGATCACCCGCGACTTCCCCGCCCGCCCGGAAAAATGATCACTTGACCGCCGCGCCACGCTCCTCACCGGCGCCCGACCACCTCGCCCCGTGACCGAGGAAGGCCCAGTGACCGAATCCGCGCCACACAGCCCACCCGCCCCCCGCACACCCGCCGGGGGCGCTGGACTCGCCGCCCTGCTCACCGCGCCCGAACGCGCCCTGATCGCCCTCGACTACGACGGCACCCTCGCGCCGATCGTCCCGCGGCCGTCGGACGCCGTCCCGGCGCCGGGGGCGATGGAGGCGCTGCGCCGGATCTCCCATGAGGTCGGCACCCTCGCCGTCATCACCGGACGGCCGGTGGACTCGCTGCTGGAACTGACCGGGCTGGAGAAGATCCCCGACTTCGGGAACCTGATCATCCTTGGCCAGTACGGACTGCAGCACTGGGACTCGGGCAGCCGCGCGATCAGCAGTCCCGAGCCGCTGCCCGGGGTCGCCGCGGTCCGCGCGGCGCTGCCCGAACTGCTCCGCGACGCCCCGGTCGGCACCGCCGTCGAGGACAAGCACCAGGCGCTGGTGGTACACGTGCGGCGCACCGCCGATCCGGACTCGGCGCTCGCCGCGCTCACGCCGGCGTTGACGGCCCTCGCTGAAGACCATGGGCTGGAGGCGGCGCCGGGCAAGCGAGTGCTGGAACTGCGTCCGCCCGGGCACGACAAGGGCGGTGCGCTGCGCAAGCTCATCGCGGCCCGCCAGGCGCGCTCGGTGCTGGTCGCCGGGGACGACTACGGCGATCTGCCGGCATTCGAGGCCGTCGACGAGCTACGGGCGGGCGGGCTGCCCGGTATCACCGTGTGCAGCGACAGCCCGGAGGTCCCGGACGTGATCCGCGAACGCGCCGACCTGGTCGTGGGCGGGCCCGCCGGGATGGTCGCCCTGCTGGAGGTGCTGGTCGAGCGGCTCAGCGGCTGACCGCTCGTGCCCTCTTCGCGCATCCCCATAGGGCGCGCTCAGCCCGCCCCCCGGGGCTCACCCCACCGGCATCCCTAAGCCAACGGCATTTCCGTGAGACATCTGTCGCCGATTCGTGAACCTCCACCGCCAGACAAGACGATCTTGATGGACCGGCGTACAGGGCTGAGCGGATGGCCTACTCTCCGCAGTGTGCGTCGGATGCCGGGAGCCGAGGAAGACACCCTGCCGCGGCTGTGGCCGACTGGCACCGCGCGGGTGCTGGTCGCCTCCAACCGGGGGCCGGTGGCGTTCGCCGTCGGGGACGACGGGAAGCTGCGGATCCGGCGGGGCGCCGGCGGCCTCGTCAGTGGCCTCGGCCGGGTGGCGGCCGACGACTGTGACGGTCCGATGGCGTGGGTGTGTGCCGCCCTCAGTGACGCCGATCGCCGGGCAGCGCGTTCCGCGCCCGCCGGCCGCCTCGATCTCGCCGGCCACGACACCGGCGGCGCCGCCGTCCGGATGCTCGACGTCGACCAGGTCGTCTTTGACCGCGCCTACAACGCAGTCGCGAACCGCACGCTCTGGTTCATCCACCACCTGCTCTACGCGCCGGCGTCGCAGCCGGTCTTCGGCCCGGCGTTCCGCCGCGACTGGGAAGCGTACGAGACCTACAACGAGATGTTCGCCCAGGCCCTCGCGCACGAGGCCGCCCCGGGCGCCTCGGTGCTGATCCAGGACTACCACCTGACCCTGGTCGCCGCCCGGCTGCGGGCGCTGCGGGCGGACCTGCGGATCGCCCACTTCAGCCACACTCCCTGGGCACCGCCGGAGTACTTCCGGATACTCCCGGACGACGTCAGCGAACAGATCCTGCGCGGCATGCTCGGCGCCGACCGGCTCGGGTTCCTCACCGACGCCTGGGCCGACGCGTTCCAGGAATGCTGCCGCGACCTCCTCGGACTGCGGATCGAGCGGCGGGCGGTGACCGTCGGGACGGCCGGGCCGGGACGGGAAGCCGGGCGGCACCGGACGGTGCGGATCGGGGTACATCCGCTCGGCGTCAACGCGGACGAGCTGCGCGGCCGGGCCGCCGCCACCGACGTGGCCGCCCGGGCCGCCGAGCTGGTCGACCTGGCCGGCGGGCGGCGGCTCATCGTCCGGGTCGACCGCACCGAGCTGTCCAAGAACATCGTCCGCGGTCTCGACGCCTACCGGGAGCTGCTGCGCACCCGTCCGGAATGGCGCGGCAAGGTGATGCACCTGGTCTGCGCCTACCCGTCACGGCACGATCTGCCGGAGTACCGGGAATACACCGCCGCGGTGCAACGCCTAGCCGCGGAGATCGAGGACGAGTTCGCCACGGACACCTGGCTGCCGCTGCGGCTGGAGATCACCGACGACTACCCCCGGTCGATCGCGGCCCTCTCGCTCGCGGAGGTGCTCGTCGTCAACCCGATCCGGAACGGCATGAACCTCGTCACCAAGGAGGGGCCGATCGTCTCGATCAGGGATGCCGTCCTCGTGCTCTCCCGGGAGGCCGGAGCCTGCGCGGAGATGGGCACGGCGGCGCTGGTCGTCAACCCGTTCGACATCCAGGCGACCGCGCGGGCTCTGCACACCGCCCTGACGATGCCCGCCCCCGAGCGGCGCCGGCGCGCCGAGGAGCTGGCCGCCGTCGCCGGGCGGCTACCGCCCCAGCTCTGGTTCACCGACCAGCTGCACGCCCTCGCCGCCGACCGGTGACCGTCCGGTCTGCCCTGCCGGTGCCGAACGTCGACGCGCGGACGGCGTTCAGGCGGACCGCGTTCAGGCGGCGACGGCCGCTCGCACCGCGCTGGCCCAGCCGGCGCCGACCGGGCCCGCCTCGACCGTGACGTTGTCGTACCGCGCCAGCAGGGCGGCGATGTCCGGGTGCCGCACCGCGTTCGCGACCAGGTGCATCCGCCCGACATGGGGAGCCATGGCCAGGTCGCTGGCGGAATCGCCGATGGCGATCGCCTCGGCCGGTGACACCCCGCGCCGCTTGAGGTCGTAGGCGACCGCGTCCCCCTTGCCCACACCGTCCGGGACCAGATGGTAGACATGCGGATTCACTCCGAGATCAGGCATGTGGACCGGCGAGATCAGCCCGTTGTCGCGCATGCTCAACCAGGGGAACCCGGTCTCGGCGAGCCAGCCGTCGACCTCCGACACCTCGATCTTCCCGCGAAGCATGACGTCGACCTCCCGGCCGGAGTGCCAGGGGGTGTGCAGCTCCAGCCGCCCGGGGTAGCGCTCGACCATCCGGTCGAGCAGGTACTCCGGTACCTGGTCGAAGTCGGGCGGCATCGCGCCGCGCAGGATCTCGCTGTCGCGCCCCTCGTTCCAGCCGACGATCGCGCCGAGCTCCCCGATGAACCCGTCCGCGCCGAAGATCGCCGCGGCCTCGAGAAGCTGCGGACGGGTACGCCCGCTGACCAGGACCAGCGCAACGCCGGCGCCGTGCAGCTCGGCGAGCGCACGAGCCGGCTCCAGGGTGATCGCTCCCCCCTCCGCCCGGAAGAAACAACCCTTGGGACCGACCATCGTGCCGTCAAGATCGGTATAGACGACGCGGATACTCACTGTTACAGGCTCCCTGGCTCTGGCGTGATCGGGTCGATCTCCGGGCATGGGGGCGCGCGCGGCCGGTACGAGCGGGCAGGACCCGCCCGCACCGGTGAGACCACACCGAGAAACCTCCGACCGACCCATATCATGTCCACAACCAGAGGCAACACCGGTGCACGACCACCCGCGCACGGTCTACAGTACGGACAGACAACTTCATCTGGCTCATCCAGAGGGGCAGAGGGAACGGCCCAGCGAAGCCCCGGCAACCACCCGCATCCCGTGCGCGGCAGGTGCTAATTCCGTCCTGGTGGCAGACTGCCCCGGGAAAGATGAGGAGCTTCTTCATGACACTCGCGCCCGAGCGTGCCACCGGTCCCGCCCTCGACGTCGCGAACCCCGCGGTCTCGCTGTCCTGTCGGCACTGCGGCGCCACCTACCCGCTGTCCCCTACGCATGTGTGCGTGGAATGCTTCGCTCCCCTGGAAATCGCCTACGACCCGGACCTGCTGGCTCGAGTGACCCGAGAGTCCATCGAACGCGGTCCGGCGAACCTGTGGCGTTATGTCGGGCTGCTGCCCGCCGGGCATGACCCGGCGCGGCGGGTCTCCCTCGGGGCCGGCTGGACGCCGCTGCACCCGGCCCCGCGGCTCGCCGCGGAGCTGGGGATGAAGACGCTCTATATCAAGAACGACAGCGCCAACCCCACCCATTCTTTCAAGGACCGGGTCGTCTCCGTGGCGCTCACCGCCGCCCGCGAGCTGGGCTTCACCACGGTCGCCTGCGCCTCGACGGGCAACCTCGCGCAGTCGGTGGCGGCGCATGCGGCCGGTGCCGGGCTGCGCTCGGTGGTGCTCGTACCGCACGACCTCGAGGCCGGCAAGACGGTCTCCACCGGGGTGTACGGCGGGACGCTGGTCGCCATCCAGGGCAACTACGACGACGTGAACCGGTTGTGCAGCGAACTGGCCGGGGAGTACGAGTGGGCGTTCGTCAACGTCAACGTCCGCCCCTTCTACGCCGAGGGGTCCAAGACGCTCGGCTACGAGGTCGCCGAGCAGCTCGGCTGGCGGCTGCCCAAGCAGGTCGTCGTGCCGATCGCCTCCGGCTCGCTGCTGACAAAGATCGACAAGGCCTTCGGTGAGCTCGGCCGGCTCGGCCTGGTCGAGCCGGCGCCGTACAGGGTGTTCGGTGCGCAGGCGGCCGGCTGCAACCCGGTGGCCGCCGCGTTCGCCCGCGGCGTCGAGACCGTCGCCCCGGTCCGGCCCACCACAATCGCCAAGTCGCTGTCGATCGGCAACCCGGCCGACGGCCCCTACGCCCTCGACGTGGCTCGGCGGACCGGCGGGGCGATCACGGACGTGACCGACGAGGAGATCATCGACGGGATCCGGCTGCTCGCCCGCACCGAGGGCGTCTTCGGTGAGACGGCCGGCGGCGTCACCGTGGCCACTCTGCGCAGGCTGCTGCGCGAGGGGCTGCTCGACCCGGCCGCCGAGACCATCCTCTACAACACCGGCGACGGGCTGAAGACGCTTGACCCCCTCGTCGAGACGGGCGGACCGACCGCGACGATCAAGCCGTCGCTGCGCGCCTTCGAGGCCGCCGGCCTCGGCGACGACTGACTCGGGCGCAGCACAGCCCGGCACAGCGCATTCGACGAACTTCGTGGACCACGCCGGACCAACGGAAGGGCCACGGACGACGGCGAGGCGCCGCGGGGGGATCGGAGCCGGGCACGCGGAACCATGGGTCAGCTTGCACTCACTCGTGCCGAGTGCTAAACAAGAGCTGGCACTCTCGTCTAGGGAGTGCCAAGGCTGAAACGGCGAGGCTGCCCGATCCGCGCTGTGTCCGAGGTGCATCACCCGGGTCCGGAGCAGGCGGGAGCCGTCCGTCGCGGGCGTCGTTAGGGCCAGGCCATCGAACCTGCCATCCCACTGGGAGGACCCAGAAACCATGCCGAAGATCATTGCCTTCGACGAGGAGGCTCGGCGCGGCCTGGAGCGCGGCATGAACCAGCTGGCCGATGCGGTCAAGGTCACGCTCGGGCCGAAGGGCCGCAACGTCGTGCTGGAGAAGAAGTGGGGCGTACCCACGATCACCAACGACGGTGTGAGCATCGCCAAGGAGATCGAGCTCGAGGACCCGTACGAGAAGATCGGCGCGGAACTCGTCAAGGAAGTCGCGAAGAAGACCAACGACGTCGCGGGTGACGGCACCACCACCGCCACCATCCTGGCCCAGGCCCTGGTGCGCGAGGGTCTGCGCAACGTGGCCGCCGGCGCCAACCCCCTCGGGCTGAAGAAGGGCATCGAGGTCGCGGTCGAGCGCGTCTCCGAGGAGCTGTCCAAGCAGGCCAAGGAGGTCGAGACCAAGGAGCAGATCGCCTCCACGGCGTCCATCTCCGCGGGTGACTCGGCCATCGGCGGCCTCATCGCCGAGGCGCTGGACAAGGTCGGCAAGGAAGGCGTCGTCACCGTCGAGGAGAGCAACACCTTCGGCCTCGAGCTCGAGCTCACCGAGGGTATGCGCTTCGACAAGGGCTACATCTCGCCGTACTTCGTCACGGACGCGGACCGTCAGGAAGCCGTCCTGGACGACCCGTACATCCTGATCGTCAACAGCAAGATCTCCGCGGTCAAGGACCTGCTCCCGCTACTGGAGAAGGTCATGCAGACCGGCAAGCCGCTGGCGATCATCGCTGAGGATGTCGAGGGCGAGGCGCTGGCTACCCTGGTCGTCAACAAGATCCGCGGCACCTTCAAGAGCGTCGCGGTGAAGGCCCCCGGCTTCGGTGACCGCCGCAAGGCGATCCTGGGCGACATCGCCATCCTGACCGGTGGTCAGGTCATCTCCGAGGACGTCGGCCTCAAGCTCGAGAGCACCTCGCTCGACCTGCTCGGCCGTGCCCGGAAGATCGTTGTCACCAAGGACGAGACGACCGTCGTCGAGGGTGCCGGCGACCCCGACCAGATCGCCGGTCGGGTCAGCCAGATCCGCAACGAGATCGAGAAGTCGGACTCGGACTACGACCGCGAGAAGCTCCAGGAGCGGCTTGCGAAGCTGGCTGGCGGCGTCGCCGTCATCAAGGTCGGCGCGGCCACCGAGGTCGAGCTCAAGGAGAAGAAGCACCGCATCGAGGACGCGGTGTCCAACGCGAAGGCCGCCGTCGAGGAGGGCATCGTCGCCGGTGGTGGCGTCGCGCTGCTCCAGGCGTCGATCACCGCCTTCGAGAAGCTGGACCTGTCCGGCGACGAGGCGACCGGTGCCAACATCGTCCGGCTTGCGCTCGAGGCGCCCATCAAGCAGATCGCCTTCAACAGCGGTCTCGAGGGCGGCGTCGTGGTCGAGAAGGTCCGCAACCTGCCGACCGGCCACGGCCTGAACGCGGCCACCGGCGAGTACGTCGACCTGATCGGCACCGGCATCATCGACCCGGCCAAGGTCACCCGCTCCGCCTTGCAGAACGCCGCGTCGATTGCCGGCCTGTTCCTCACCACCGAGGCCGTCATCGCTGACAAGCCGGAGAAGAACCCGGCCCCGGCAGTCCCGGGCGGCGGCGGCGACATGGACTTCTAGTCCAATTCGTCACCTGCTGTACCCTGTACCACCGTCTGGCCGAGGGCGGCTCCGGTTCTCCCGGGGCCGCCCTCGTGCGTTCGCCCGTGCATCACAGCCGAGGCTCCGACGGCTACCCCAGGAAGCTCGCCGAAGGCGAGCTGACGGAAACCCCGTCTCCACCCTGATGCCAGGGGTCCCCGCACTGCGCCGAAGGCGCCGTGCGGGGCAAGGCTCGCCCCCGCGGACGGGAGGTTCCGCGAGGGCGAGCTCTCCGGCGTGGGAGCGGGCGCCGCTCGGGACGGAGCGAACGCCGGAAGGCACTCCCAAAGGCGACCTTTCCAAGAACGCTCTTCTCGGCCGCCATCGACGGCGATCAAATTACCATCGGGTAATCCAAGAGACAAGAGCTTTATGTCACTCCTTTTGAACAATT
Source organism: Frankia sp. CcMO1 (assembly GCF_977945845.1). Classification (NCBI taxonomy): domain Bacteria; kingdom Bacillati; phylum Actinomycetota; class Actinomycetes; order Frankiales; family Frankiaceae; genus Frankia; species Frankia sp. CcMO1. The sequence continues at coordinate 6,485 of NZ_CDWTMG010000101.1, read as the reverse complement.
CGAAGGTCACCTTCGTTAGACTTCGACCTTTTACCGCGACACGGACAATTAACGCATGCCAGCTTTAGACAGCGGCCACGGCGACAGGCACGATAGCCCTCGTGGTTCAGGCCCCCGCACAGCCGCGCTCCCATCGCCCCTCGATGACCGTTCCCACTCCCCCGGTCACCGTGGAAGATCTCGACACGGGCGGGCATGATGACGCTCGGTTCGAACTCCTGGACGGCTTGTGCGTCCTGCGACCATGGCCGACACCGCTGCGGGCCCGCGTCACGGCGCGCCTGGTCCGGATCCTGGCGGGCACGGCCTCCTCCGGAGCTCAGATCCTGCCGGCCGGGATCGGGGTGGAGCTGTCCCCCCGCAGTCTGCTCGTGCCGGATGTCGTGGTAGCGGCGAGCGGTGACACCGGCCGTCGGCTCCGGGGCACCCCGTCCCTCGTCATCGAAGTGGCCGACGCCAGCACCCGGCGCTACAACCGCACCCTCAAACTCGATCTCTACCGGCAACGCGGCGTGCCGTCCTGCTGGCTGATCGACCCGGACACCGCCACCATCGAGGCGTACGACCTGGTCGCCGATGCGTACCTCGCCACCCGCACGGTCAGCGGGAAGGAGACCTTCACCGCCACTCAGCCCTTTCCGGTGGCGATCCAGCCGGCCGAGCTGATCGACCCGCCCGACTCGGAGTGATGGCGCGACCCCGACCGCTACCCCAGGACGTCGTCGGCGTCGACGATGGTGTAGGCGTAGCCCTGCTCGGCGAGGAATCGCTGGCGGTGTGCCGCGTACTCCTGGTCGAGGGTGTCGCGGGCCACCACCGTGTAGAAGTGCGCCGTGCGGCCGTCGGCCTTGGGCCGCAGCACCCGACCGAGCCGCTGGGCCTCCTCCTGGCGGGAACCGAACGTGCCCGAGACCTGCACGGCCACCCCGGCCTCCGGCAGGTCGATGGAGACATTCGCGACCTTGGAAACGACCAGTGTGGTGATCTCCCCGGTCCGGAACGCCTCGAATAGCCGCTCCCGCTCCCGGTTACGGGTGGAACCCTGGATGACCGGGGCGTCCAACAGCTCCCCGAGCTCGTCGAGCTGGTCGAGATATGCGCCGATCACCAGCACCCGGTCATCGGAGTGCCGGCGGACGAGACGTTCCACCACCGCCCGCTTGCTGCGGGCGGTGGCACACATCCGGTACCGCTCCTCCGGCTCGGCGACGGCGTAGGCCATCCGCTCGTCCTCGGTGAGCGTGACGCGCACCTCGGTGCACTGCGCCGGCGCGATCCAGCCCTGTGCCTCGATCTCCCGCCACGGGGCGTCATACCGCTTCGGCCCGATCAACGAGAAGACGTCGCCCTCCCGGCCGTCCTCCCGGACGAGGGTCGCGGTCAGGCCGAGCCGACGACGGGACTGGATGTCGGCGGTCATCCGGAAGACCGGCGCCGGGAGCAGGTGCACCTCGTCGTAGACGATCAGACCCCAGTCCCGGGCCCCGAACAACTCCAGGTGCAGGTATTCGCCCTTACGCCGGGCCGTCATCACCTGGTAGGTGGCGATGGTGACCGGCCGGATCTCCTTGCGCTCCCCGGAGTACTCGCCGATCTCCTCCTCGGTCAGCGAGGTGCGGCGCAGCAGCTCGTGCCGCCACTGCCGGCCGGCCACCGTGTTCGTGACCAGGATCAGCGTGGTCGCCCCGGCCTGGGCCATGGCCGCGGCGCCGACGATGGTCTTCCCGGCACCCGCGGGCAGCACGACGACCCCCGACCCGCCCTCCCAGAACCCGGCTACCGCACCCTTCTGGTAGTCGCGCAGCTCCCAGCCGTCCTGGCGCAGTTCGATCCGGTGCGCCTCGCCGTCGACGTAACCGGCGAGATCCTCCGCCGGCCACCCGAGTTTGAGCAGTGCCTGCTTGAGCCGGCCGCGCTCGGAGGGGTGCACGGCGATTGTGTCGTCGTCGATGCGGGAGCCGAGCATCGGCACGACCTTCTTGGCCCGGGCCACCTCGACGAGCACCACCCGGTCGAGAGCACGCAACACCAGCCCGTGGGCCGGGTCGTTCTCCAGGCGCAGCCGACCGTAGCGATCCATCGTGTCGGCGATGTCGACAAGCAGGGCGTGCGGCACGGCGTAACGGGAGAAGCGAACCAGCGCATCGACAACCTGCTCGGCGTCATGGCCGGCGGCACGGGCGTTCCACAGCGCCAGCGGCGTCACCCGATAGGTGTGCACATGCTCCGGAGACCGTTCGAGCTCGGCGAACGGAGCGATGGCCGACCGCGCCTCGGCAGCACTCGGATGCTCGACCTCAAGCAGCAACGTCTTGTCCGACTGGACGATCAACGGGCCATCCGTCACCCGCCACCGCCCTTTCCGTCCGCCGTAGGTTCCACCGTGGGTATCGACCCATTAGTGAACCACCAACACGAGCCGCCCTGCACCAATCGGTGCGGTGCGAGCCACCGGCGTCGCACCGGCACGATCACACCGGCGGCACGCTGCTCGTTCACCGGCGCCCTTCGACGGTACAGCCGACCACCGACACGGTAACCAGAGGGGCCGAAGCCCGACTGAAACCACCGCGGGTCCCGCAGGCAGGCGGGCACACCGGCACCGGCCCGCCCGGCTCATGGCGGATCGGCGAGATCCTCCGCGGCGGCCGACCAGTCCGCCGCCACCGGCGGCCCGCCGAACGCGTCGTCGATGTCGGCGACGCCGGTCACCCGGTGCAGGACGAAACGACGCGGGCCGGCGCTGAGTTCGTCCCACGCGGTGAGCCAGCCGCCCTCGACAGCGGTGGGCCGCACGATCCGGTCGCTCGGCGCACCCTGCTGGTCGACGTAGCCCAGCAGCACCCGGCGCCGGTCCCGGACGGCTCCCTGCAGCAGCACCAGGATCAACGGCGCGGACCGGGTGAGCCCGACCTCGATGCCGGGAACCTCACCGGCTGCCCGGACCGCCCGTGCGCTGTCGTCGCCTCGGCGGACCAGCCGGACCACGTCGCGCAGCTGGTTGATCCGGGTGCCGGCCACGTCGACCGACGCCACGCGGGGGCGCGCCGGCGTCCGATAGGCGGCGGGCCGGCGCAGCACCACCCGCCCGTCCGGGGCCTCCGCGACCGGTGCGAACCCGGCGGTGCGCAGGCCGACGAGCACCTCCGCGGTCGGCAGTGGGGAGATGACGATCGTCGGCGCGATCCGGCGCAGCCCCAACGCCTGGGTACGCCGGTTGGCGACCACTTCGGCGAGCAGCGCCGTGTCCTCGCAGCGCAGGTAGCTCGCGGCAGGACCAGCCCGCAACCGGCCGTGCCGCCGGGCGGTGTCGTCGATCAGATAGGTGAGGGCCTGCGGCGCCCCGCCTCGACCGAGGCGGGCGAGCATCGCGTGGATGTCCTCCGCCACCAGGCCCGAGTCCAGGCCGCGACGCAGCGAGGCCTCGGAGAACCGGTAGACGGTGGCCGCGCCCGCGGACTCGACGTCCGCCATCCGCGCCAGCTCCGCAGCCACCCGGGGTACCAGCGGGCCCGGGGCAACCGCGGTGAGATTCCCCTGCAGCAGCAGCTCCTCGACCGGCTCGGGCAGCAGCGGCGCGAGCGCGTCGGCGAGCCTGGCGCACAGCGCGGGATCACCAGCCGCCGATCGGCTCGGCACGCCCGCGTTCCGCGCCGGATCGGCGTTCTCCGCGTCGAGCTGGGCGGCGAGTAACCGACCGACCGTGCTCGGCGCGCCCCGGCCGGTCAGCCCAAGCAGCTCGGCCTCGACAATCGTTCCGTCGATCGTCCCGGCAAGCAGCGTTCCGCCGCGCCGCGGCGCTCGCCAGGTCAACAGGGCACGCAACGACTCCGCGGTCGGCACCACCCCGGCGGGCGCCGTGGCCAGCGCCCGCAGGACCTGGGCACGCAGGTCCTGCGCGGCCGGTCGCCGCACGTCCAGCGACAGGGGAGCGATCTGCCGGCCCCGCTCGTCCCGCTCGCCAACCAGCCAGGCGGCGGTCGACGAGCGCAGCCAGCCCTCGACCAGTACGGCCCACCGGGCAGCTACCAGGTCGGTGCCCCAGCGGTCGTAGGCCGTGGTCGGCACGTACTGGACGTCGACCCCCGCGGTCGTGTCGACCAGGCCGGCCGCCGCGGCCAGCTCCACCACGAAGGCCGCGGCCCGCTCGTCGACGTCGAGCAGTTTCGCGGCGGCCCGCAGGTCTCGCACGCTCAACCCGCCGGTGCGCAGCGGGGTGACCGGGCTCGCGCCCCAGGCGTCCAGCAGGGTGGTGACCCACCGGACGAGGGTGTCCGCCGCCAGGGCCGCCGCGGCGTCGGCCGCCGCCACCCCGACGACCTCTCCCTCGACGGCGGGCGGGTGCGGGTGCAGGACCCCGGCCGGATGCTCGCCGCGCACGACCAGCCCAACCTCGCGCGGCAGCTCGACGGTCTCCTCGTCCAATCCGACGAGCAGGCCGCGGGCGAGCAGCTCCTCCACCGGGGTCCGGGCCGCGGGCAACCCCAGCAACCGGCCCGCCTCCGTAGTGGCGCCGAGTGCCGGACCCGCGGCCAGCCGGTCCAGCAGCTGCCGCGCCCGGGAGGAGCAGGCGTCGATCCACTCCCGGACCCGATCCGCGTCCGCGAAGGCGCCGCTCAACGCCTCGATCATCGCTTCCCGGACGGCGAACCCGGTCGCCGTCTCGTCGGCCGCGCCCCGGGGCACCGGCAGGCCGGCCGCGGTCAGGAGCCGGGCGAGCTGGGACTGCCGGTACGTCGTCAGGCAGGCTCGCACGGGACGGCCGAGCCCCAGCGGGCGCACGCCGAGGAGGTCGACGACCATCCCGGTAACCCGCAGCTCGTCGTCGTCGCCCCAGATGAGCCCGAGGTCACGAAGCCGGCCCACCGGCTCGGACACCTCCGGATGCCCGCAGAACCTTGTCAGCTCCGCCAGGGACACCGGCCGGGGAAGGATCGTCAACGCCTCCAGGAGCTCGCAGGCGCCCGTGTCGAGACGTTCCAACGCGCGGGCCACGCTGACCCGGATCTCCAGGCGGGCCGCAAGCACCTCGAAGTCCGGTGGGGGCGGCATCGCCAGGTCCGGCCGTAGGAGGAAGAGCCGGGTCAACGCCTGATCCGGAAGCGCACGCAACCAGTCCACGAGGGTCCCGGGCTGTCCTGAGGCCTCGGTGGCCGGCATCGACACCCTCACGACGGTAGCTGGCGCGGCGCCAGGCCGGCAGGGCGCCGTCGCTCAGCCGGGCCGTGCCGCGTCACCTGGGCGGATGCCGGATTCGCAACCGCGGCGGACACCGGCACCGCGGCGACGGGTGATGGCCCCGCGCGGCAGGTCGTCGTGCCGTCCGGCCGCTCCACCGCCGATCCCGACCCGAGCCGTCCCCACCTGGTCGAGCACCCATCCGCAGCTGGTGTCCCACCGCAGCACCGCGATCGCCGGATCGGTACCGCCCGGCGGGGACAACACCGCGAACGCCCAGTCGGGTGCGCCGGTCGAGGTGCGGATGCCGGTGATGCGCAGACCATCCGGCGACACCCTGGACACCAGCGGGCTGTCGAAGACCGCCGCCGTGATCGCGGCAGCCTCGGCCTCGGTGGGCAGCCGGCCGGGTCCATCGGAGGCGTCCGGGAGCTGCCCGGCCCGGCCGTTGCCGACATGACCCTGCCCGGCCCGGTCCTGACTCACCCGCCCCTGGCCGCCACTGTTCACGGTCAGGGGTGCCGCAGGAGAAGGTGCGGGTCTTGGACGCACGTGGCCTCCCTGGATGCTTTGGCAGGCCAGGACGCGCGCTCGGCCGAACGTCGGCGACCAGGATGCCCGAGACGGGCCTCTTCGCGGCGAGGTCGACGGAATGCGACAGACCTACCGATACCGATTTCACACGCCCGGGGCCATCGGATGCAAGAGGATTCGGCAAACTGGGCGCAACCAATTTCGCCGGGACCGCTTCTCCTGCTCCGCCGGCCCGGATGGTCCGCGTGGCCGAGGATTCGCAGGTTACCCGGACATTGATTCGATCATACTCAATGGAGGCCATAAAGCGACAAGTACGGCAACGATGACAACAATCGCTCTCTGGTCGGCAAACCTCTACGTTGTACGCCATCTTTGCGAACTTTTTGCGGGCCTGAGCCGCGAAGCCCCATCTCCGCCGACGGCGCCCGCCGGGCATGCCCCCGCCGGGCCGCTCCGACGGCCGCGGATCCAGGCAGCATGCCCTGACGACGCCAGGCCCTAAGACGCCAGGCCCTAACGACGCCGGTCGAACTGGTCCACGAGGAAGGACAGATGGTTCACCCGTCCCCAGTCCGCGACCCGGGACATCGTCCCGGCGTCACCGGGCAGGGCCAGTGTCCGGCCGAGCGAGACGCCGACGACGAGGACCGCCACGAGCACCGCCGCCTGAATCGCGCTGAGTACCGGGTTACGGTGCTGGCGGCCCCCTCCGGCCGGGACTCGGGTACGGGCTCGGCTACCGGCCACGCGGCCGTGCGGCCGTGCGGGCG
>NZ_CDWTMG010000100.1:15110-16098 GCF_977945845.1 Frankia sp. CcMO1 | reverse complement strand
GGATTCGACGTGCCTCGCGCGCTGATTACCGGGATTACCGGTCAGGACGGGTTGTATCTGGGTGAGTTGCTGACCGCGAAGGGTTATGAGGTGTTCGGGTTGGTGCGGGGGCAGTCGAACCCGAAGGTGGCGACGGTGGAGCGGCTGGTGCCAGGGGTGGTGTTGTTGGAGGGGGATCTGACGGATCTTCCGTCGTTGATCGGGGCGGTGGAGATCTCGCAGCCGGACGAGGTGTACAACCTGGGGGCGATCTCGTTCGTGGGGTTGTCGTGGAAGCAGGCGGAGCTGACCGGGGAGACGACGGGGATGGGGGTGCTGCGGGTTCTGGAGGCGTTGCGGATCGCGGGTGGTAACGACATGTCGGGGGTGCGGTTCTATCAGGCGTCGTCGTCGGAGATGTTCGGGAAGGTGCGGGAGACGCCGCAGCGGGAGTCGACGCCGTTTCACCCGCGGTCGCCGTACGGGGTGGCGAAGACGTTCGGTCACTATCTGACGGTGAATTATCGGGAGTCGTACGGGACGTTCGCGTGTTCGGGGTTGTTGTTTAATCACGAGTCGCCGCGGCGGGGGATCGAGTTCGTGACCCGGAAGATCTCGCGGGCGGTGGCGCGGATTTCGTTGGGGTTGCAGGACTCGTTGTCGTTGGGGAATCTGGAGTCGCGGCGGGACTGGGGTTTCGCGGGGGATTACGTGGAGGCGATGTGGCGGATGCTGCAGCAGGACGCGCCGGACGACTATGTGGTGGCGACCGGGGAGACGCACAGTATCCGGGAGTTGTTGGATGCGGCGTTCGGGTGGGTGGGGATCTTGGACTGGTCGGGGTTCGTGCGGCAGGATCCCCGGTTTTTCCGGCCGGCTGAGGTGGATGTGCTGGTGGGGGATTCGTCGAAGGCGCGGGAGGTGTTGGGGTGGAAGCCGCGGGTGGGGTTCGAGGAGTTGGTGGCGATGATGGTGGACGCCGACGTCGCCGCCGAGACGGAATCGGCCG
>NZ_CDWTMG010000100.1:0-14660 GCF_977945845.1 Frankia sp. CcMO1 | reverse complement strand
ACAAGGCACTGACAATCCGTTGAGCACCGTTCCCGGGCGTACCAGGCGGCCGACCACCCCGGCGCGGGTGAACCGGCCCCACGCGGGCATTCCGTTGCGCGGGGTGGGGAGTACCCCTGCGTATGTCGTCGGGGAGGACTCCGCATGAAGCGCAATACCGCCCAACTGGGCGGCGCGTCGGCCGCGATCGCGACCGACGGCTGGACGCTGCGTAAACGCCTAAAACAGACCCGGGGCACCCGGCTGCGGGGGGCGGTGCGCGGCGCCATCCCGCTGGCGCTGGCCGGCCAGCTCGCCAACCTCGCCAACATGGGCGTCACGCTGATCATCGCGCGCGCGATGAGTACCCGGTCCTACGGCGCGGTCGCCCAACTGATCGCAATCTTCTTCATCGTGTCCATGCCGGGCAGCGCCCTGCTCGTGGGGGTGGTCCGGCGGATCACCACCTGGCAGCACAGCGGGCAGTTGGACCTGGTGGCGCAGTGGGTCCGCCGGGTCCGCCGGGTCGGGGTCGCGCTCGTGCTGGTCGTCGCCGTGCTCGCGGTAGCCGCTCGGGGCTTCGTGGCCCACGAGCTGTCGCTGCCCGGTCCCGGCGGCGTCGCCGAGATCGTGACCGCCGGTGCCGCCTGGTGTCTGCTCTGCGTCGACCGGGGGCTGCTGCAGTGCGGCCGGCTCTATCCGGCGCTGGCCGCCAACCTGCTCGTCGACGCCGCAGTGAAGACGGTGTTCACGATCGGGTTGGTGCTCGCCGGTCTGGACGAGACCGGCGCGGCGATCGGCGTCCTGCTCGGTGTGCTGGCCGCCCTCGCCCACACGCGGTCCACGCTGCGCCGCCACCCGGACGCGGTCGTAGGAATGTCGCCCGAGCCGGGCTCGCCCGCGGCGCCCACGGCCCGGCTGGCCATCGAGGTCGGCGCCGCTCTCGTCGCGCTGGCGATGCTCGGCCTCCTGCAGAACATCGACGTCCTTATGCAGGGCCGGCTCGCCCCCGACCAGTCGGGCTCCTACGCGGCCGTCTCGGTGGCCAGCAAGGTACTCGTACTGGCGGCGGTCGTACTGGCCGGCTTCCTGCTGCCGGAGGCCGCCGATCGACGACATCTCGGGCAGCACGCCCTCCATCAACTCGGAGCAACGCTAGCGATACTCCTCGTACCCGCACTGGGGCTGCTCTCCGCCGCTCTCCTCGCACCCGACACACTTCTCTCCCTGGCCTTCGGCTCTCGCTTCACCGATGCCTCCGGCGCGCTTCTCCCCTTGGCCGCAGCGATGACCTGTCTCGGAGCTACCGTGCTGTTCACCCACTACCTGCTCGCTCTCGGCGAGCGTGGCGTACTGCTGGCCCTGGGGCTGGCCGCCGCCGCGGCCGTCCCCCTCATGCTGTGGGCGGACGGATCACCGACGAGCACCGCCCGCGCCAACCTCGCCTGCCAGGCCGTGCTGGCCATCGTCACCGGCCTGTCGGTGCTCGCCGCCGCCCGCCGGACGGCTCGGGCATGAGCGCCGCGAGCAATCGTCGCGGCCCCGGCGCGACGATCCCGCCGACCCCCGATGGCCTCGTCGTGCCGCCGGCCGTCCCGGTCCCGCCGGCCGTCCCGGTCCCGCCGGGCCTCCTGGCCGCGCAGGTGGGAGCGCCCAGGATCGAGGCCGGGCCGCGCCGACTCTCCCTCGCCGAGCTGGTCGAGACTTCGGGACTGCGCCGCGTGCACATGCTGGCCTGGCGTGATCTCGACGACCCCGAGTCGGGCGGGTCGGAGCTGCACGCCGACAAGGTCGCGGAGCTGTGGGCGCAGGCCGGCATCGACGTGAGCCTGCGCACGGCCGTGGCGTCCGGCCATCCGGAGTCCGTCCACCGCAACGGCTACACGGTGGTCCGCAAGGCGGGCCGGTACTCGGTCTTCCCGCGCACAGCGGTGTCCGGCGCGCTGGGCCGCGGCGGGCCCTGGGACGGTCTGGTCGAGATCTGGAACGGGATGCCGTTCTTTTCCCCGGTCTGGGCCCGCTGCCCCCGGGTGGTGTTCCTGCACCACGTGCATGCCGAGATGTGGCGGATGGTGTTGTCCCCGAAGCTGGCCAGGATCGGCGAGACCGTCGAATTCAAGATCGCTCCACTGCTGTACCGGCGTACGCGCATCCTGACGCTGTCCCCGTCGTCCCGGCACGAGATCATCGAACTGCTCGGCCTGCCGCCGCGCAACATCTCGGTCGTGCCGCCGGGCATCGACCCGTCGTTCTCCCCCGCAGGCGATCGCTCGCCGCATCCGCTCGTCCTCGCTGTCGGGCGTCTGGTGCCGGTGAAACGGTTCGACGTCCTCATCGACGGGCTCGTCCGCGCCCACGATGAACATCCGGCGATGGAGGCGGTCATCGTCGGCGAGGGCTACGAGCGGGTGGAGCTAGAGAAGCGGATCTCCGCTGCCGGAGCCGGCGGCTGGCTGCACCTCGTCGGGCGGGTCGACGACGACGCCCTGCTGGCGCTGTATCGGCGCGCCTGGGTGCTGACCTCGGCCTCGGCCCGTGAAGGCTGGGGCATGACGATCACCGAGGCCGCTGCCTGCGGCACGCCGTCGGTCGCGACGAAGATCGCCGGACACACCGACGCGGTCGTCAACGGCGAGACCGGCGTGTTGGTGGAGGATCCGGCCGACCTGGGCAAGACACTGGCCGGCGTGCTGACCGATCACGATCTGCGCGCCCGGCTGTCCGCCGGGGCGCTGGCGCATGCGGCGACCTTCACCTGGGCGCAGACGGCTCGCTCGACGTTCGCGGCACTCGCCCGGGAGGCGGCCCGGCATCAGGGCCGCCGCTCCACCGCGGCCCGGGCCGCGGACCTGGTTGGGCCGCACCGGTGACTGCGGTAATCCGGTGATCCGGTGACCGTGACCACGTCGCCGTCCGGTCCGGCCCCCTCCGGTCGCACCGAGTCCGGTCGCACCGAGTCCGGTCCGGCCTCGGCGACGATCCGGCGGCGGCCGCCATCCTGGCCGACCCTGGTGCTGGCCGCCGTGGCGTATCTGCCGCTGCTGGCGACGGCACCAGGAAAGATCGGCGCCGACACCAAGGCGTACCTCTACCTCGATCCGAGCCGGATGCTGCGCCGGGCGGTCTCCATGTGGGACCCCGGCATCGGCATGGGCACCGTCACCCATCAGAACATCGGCTACCTGTTCCCGCAGGGCGCCTTCTACTGGCTGCTGGATCTCGTCGGCCTGCCCGACTGGGTCGCGCAGCGGCTGTGGACGGGCTCCATCCTGTTCGGCGCCGGCACCGGCGTGCTGTTCTTGCTCCGCTCGTTCCGCTGGCCCGACCGCTTCGCGTTCGTCGCCGCGTTCGGCTACATGCTCTCGCCCTACATCCTGGAGTACGAGGCGCGGATCTCGGCGATCCTGCTGCCCTACGCCGGACTGGGCTGGTTGATCGGCATCACCGTGCGCGGGTTGCGCGAGGCGGAGTCCGGCCGGGCCGGCTGGCGCTTCCCCGCCGCCTTCGCCCTCGTGGTCACGACGATCGGCAGCATCAACGCCTCCAGCCTGATCTTCATTCTGTCCGCCCCACTGCTGTGGATACCGTTCGCCGTCTGGGGTACCCGCGAAGTCCGGCTCGGCGCCGCCGTGAGTATGTGCACCCGTGCGGTGCTGGTCGTCCTCGTCACGTCGGCATGGTGGATCGCGGGGCTCTACACCCAGGCCGGTTACGGCCTCAACGTCCTCGCCTTCACCGAGACAATCGAGACGGTCGCCAGCAGCTCGCAGGCCTCTGAGGTGCTGCGGGGCCTGGGCAACTGGTTCTTCTACGGGCAGGACGCGCTCGGTCCGTGGATCGGGCCGGCCACCCACTACACCCAGAGCATCTGGCTGACCGCGGTCAGCTTCGCCATACCCATCCTCGCCCTGATCGGTGCCTCGGCCATCCGCTGGGGCCAGCGCGGCTACTTCGTCGCGCTGATCCTGCTGGGCACCACGATCGCCGTCGGCGTCTACCCGTACGACGATCCCTCGCCCTGGGGACGGCTGTTCAAGGACTTCGCCGAGGGATCGACGGCCGGTCTCGCGCTGCGTTCGCTGCCCCGGGCGGTCCCCCTGGTCGCGCTGGGCATGTCGGTGCTGCTCGCGGGCGGGCTCGCCGCGCTCTGGGAGCGGTACGCGGCGGCCGGTCCGACCGCTACGGCTGCTACGGCTGCCCCAGGTGCCCCAGGTGCCCCGGGTGGGCGGCCGGTCCGGTCGGGCCGGCGCCGGCGGCTGGTCCCGCCGCTCGCCACCGGGGTGGTCCTGCTGTTGCTGGCCCTCGACATGTCACCGCTGTTCCGCGGCGAGTTCGTCGAGCCGTTACTCGAACGCCCCGAGCACGTCCCCGCCTACGAGACCGAACTCGCGCGCGCCCTGGACACTAGGAACAACGGGACGCTTGGGAACAACGGCACGCGGGTGCTGGAGCTTCCCGGTGCCGACTTCTCCCACTACCGCTGGGGAAGCACCCTCGACCCGGTCACCGAGGGGCTGATGGACCGTCCGCTGGTCGTGCGGGAACTCATCCCCTACGGCGAGGCGGGCAGCGTCGACCTGGTCCGCTCGCTGGACCGCCGGTTGCAGGAGAGGGTGTTCGAAACCTCCGCCCTGCCGAATCTCGCCCGGCTGATGGGCGTCGGCGACGTGGTGCTGCGCAGCAACCTCGCCTACGAGCGGTACCGGACCCCGCGCCCCCGGGCCACCTGGAACCTGTTCACCTCGACCAGACCGGACGGGCTGGGCGTACCGCAGACCTTCGGACCGCCGGTCGCCGAGGATCCCGGTATCCCGTTCACCGACGAGGTCACCCTCGGCACCGACCCGTCGGTGCCCGATCCGCCGGCGCTGGCCGTCTTCCCGGTCAGCGGCGCGCAGCCGATCGTGCGCACCGCCACCACCGCGCGGCCCCTGCTCGTCAGCGGCAACGGGGAGGCGCTGGTAGACGCGGCGGCCTCCGGCCTGCTCGCCGAGCCGATCGCCGACGGGCGGGCGATCCTCTACGCCCCGGCACTCGCCACCGATCCCGCCGCGATGCGCCAGGCCCTCGACGACGGTGCGGACCTGCTCATCACCGACACCAACCGGCGGCGCGCCGAACGGTGGACGGGCATCCGGGAGAACTTCGGCTACGTCGAGCAACCCGGGGTCAGGCCGCTGGCGAAGGACCCGAACGACAACCGGCTGCCGATGTTCCCCGACCAGAACGTGACCAGCGAGACCACCGCCGCCCTGCACGCCCCGGGATCCCCGGCGAAGATCGCTGAGGTGACCGCCACCAGCTACGGGAACAGCTTCTCCTACGGGGCGTCCGACCGACCGGTCCGCGCGATCGACGGCGACCCGGGCACCGCGTGGCGGGTCGGCGCCTTCACCGACCCGGCCGGGGAGGCCTGGCAGACCACGCTGGCCGAGCCGACGGCGACGGACCAGATCCGCCTCGTCCAGCCGCTGACCGGGCCGCGCAACCGGTGGATCACTCGGGCGACGCTGACCTTCGACGGCGGCTCCCCGGTGACCGTCGCGCTCACCGACGCCTCCCGCACCGCCGCCGGGCAGGTCGTGCGCTTCCCCACCCGGGCCTTCCGGACGTTGCGCATCCACATCGACGCGACGAACACCGGCCGGCAGCGCAGCTACGACACCGTCTCCGCGGTCGGGTTTGCCGAGGTCGCCATCCCCGGAGCGAACGGGGCACCGCTGACGGCCGAGGAGGTGCTGCGGATGCCGAGCGACAGCCTCGACGCCGCCGGCGCCGCCTCCCTCGGCCACCGGCTGGCGCTGGAGCTGTCCCGGGACCGGGCCAACCCGTCGGAACCGTTCAAGCAGGACACCGAGTCGGTCATCAGCCGGTCGTTCTCCCTGCCGACGGCCCGGACCTTCGCGCTCACCGGCACCGCCCGCGTCTCCGCCTATTCCCCCGACGACCGCGTCGACCAGGTGCTGGGCCGCCCGGCCGCCCTCCCGGTGGTGACCTCCTCCGGCCGGCTGCCGGGATCGCTCGCGGCGCGGGCGTCGAGCGCCTTCGACGGAAACCCGGCCACCGCGTGGAGCCCGGGCATCGGCAACCCGCGGGGCAGCTGGATCCAGGTCGCCTCGCCGACCCCGTTGACGGTCTCGTCGATGACGATGTCGATCGTCGCCGACGGTCGGCACTCGATCCCGACCCGCATCGGGATCGAGGTCGACGGCCAGCGGGTCGGCGCGGTGGCCGTGCCTCCGGTCACCGACACCTCGGCGCGCGGGGGCACCCGCGAGGTGGCCCTCACCTTCCCGGCCGTTACCGGTGGCACGTGGAAGTTCGTCGTCGACGACGCCCGGACCGTCACCAGCATCGACCCCATCAGCCGCTCGCCGCTGGCGATGCCGGTGGGCCTCGCCGAGATCGGGATGCCCGGCCTCGCGGCCGGCGCCGCGGGTACCGGTCAGCCCGCGGCGGGCACGACAGGCACGGCAGGGAGCACCAGGACGGGGCTGTTGCCGGCCCAGATCCCCGCGCCCTGCCGGACCGACCTGCTGAGCATCGACGGTCAGCCGGTGGGGGTGCAGGTCACCGGGGGCACCGCCGACGCGGTCAACCGGCTCGGGTTGACCGTCGCCACCTGCGGCCAGCCGGTCACCCTCGGCCCGGGGGAGCACGTGATCCGGACCACCGACGGGGCCCTCGCCGGCATCGATCTCGATCGCCTGCTGCTGGCCTCGGACGCCGGCGGCGGCCCGTGGCTGAACGCGACCGGCGCCGCCTCCGCCGTCTCCCCTGCCGGGACCCCACCAGCCGCGACGGGCACCACCGGCACGACGTCGGCCGCCACGCCACGGGTGACGGTCCAGTCGGCCGGCGACACCTCCTTCACCGTCGACGTGACGGGGGCGCGGCCCGGTACCCCGTTCTGGCTGGTGCTCGCGGAGAGCCTCTCCCCGGGTTGGAAGGCGACCGTGGGCGGCGCCGACCTGGGTACCCCCAGGCTGGTGGACGGCTACGCGAACGGCTGGCGGATCACCCCGACGGCCGCCGGGTTCACCGTCACGCTGACCTGGGCCCCGCAACGGATCGTGTGGTTCTCCCTGGTGTTGTCCGCGGTGACGGTGCTGCTCTCCCTCGCGCTGGTGATCTTCTACACCCGCCGAGCCCGCGCGACCGTGGCCACGCGGTCGTCCCGAACGTCCCGGGCACCCGAGCCGGATCTGCCGACGGCCGAGCCGTGGTCCGACCGGGCGGGGCGTGCCAGCCCGCGCACCACCGTGCTCGCCGTGTTGGGGATGGGTCTGCTTTCGGCGGCGCTGGTCTCCCCGGTGGCGGGGGTCATCGTCGCCCTGGCGACGGCCGTGGCGCTGCTCGTGCCCCGCGGCCGTCTGCTGACCCGCGTCGGCCCGGTGGTCTGCCTGGGCGTCAGCGCCTTGTACGTGCTGCAGGTGCAGGCCCGGCATGCGCTGCCGACGGACGGAGACTGGGTCGCCGCGTTCGGGAAGGTGGCGACGATCTCCTGGCTCACGGTGCTGCTGCTGGCGAGCGACCAGCTCGTCGCCCAGCTGCAACGACGGCGCGCGGCGGCGGCAAAGCTCTGCATCATGGATGCTTCTGCAACTAAGTTGCAGAAGCATCCATGATCTGGTTATCGTTCTTCTGCCCGCCGCACGAGAACTCCCCCGTCCACGTCGGCGGGTGCACCGCGAGGGGAGACCTGCCATGGCCACGCAGGCCGGCACCATGCCGAGGGATGGCCTTCCCACCGGGGTCCGCGGGGCGCTCGACCGCCGGGAGTGGGTGCGCGTCGGCGGCATGGCCGCGGTCATCGTCGGGCTACACGTGATCGGCTGGGTGACGCTCGCGGCAGTCATCGCACCGCACCACTACCGCTTCGGCGCTGACGGCCAGGTCTTCGGGGTCGGCCTCGGAGTCACCGCCTACACCCTCGGCCTGCGCCACGCCTTCGACGCCGACCACATCGCCGCGATCGACAACACCACCCGCAAACTCATGACCGACGGTCAGCGCCCACTGTCCGTCGGCTTCTTCTTCTCCCTCGGCCACTCCACGGTCGTGTTCGCCCTGGCGCTGCTGTTCAGCGTCGGCGTCCGCTCCCTGGCCGGGCAGATCGAAGCCGACGGCTCGACCCTGCACGACGTCACCGCCTGGATCGGTACCGCCGTCTCCGGTGGCTTTCTCTACACCATCGCCGCACTCAACCTCGTCATCCTCCTCGGCATCATCAGGGTCTTCCGCGACATGCGCCGCGGCGGGTACGACGAGGCCAGCCTAGCGGAGCAGCTGAACTCCCGCGGGCTGATGAACCGCGTCCTCGGCCGTTTCACCAGAGCGATCACCCGACCCTGGCAGATGTACCCGCTCGGCATGCTGTTCGGTCTCGGCTTCGACACCGCCACCGAAGTCGCCCTGCTCTTCCTCGCCGCCGGCGCCGCCGGGGCCGGCCTGCCCTGGTACGCCATCCTCGTCCTACCGATCCTGTTCGCCGCCGGCATGAGCCTGCTCGACACCATCGACGGCTCGTTCATGAACTTCGCCTATGGCTGGGCCTTTTCCCAACCGGTCCGCAAGGTCTACTACAACATCACCATTACCGGGCTGTCCGTCGCGGT
Organism: Frankia sp. CcMO1; assembly: GCF_977945845.1. Lineage (NCBI taxonomy): Bacteria > Bacillati > Actinomycetota > Actinomycetes > Frankiales > Frankiaceae > Frankia > Frankia sp. CcMO1. The sequence goes on along the minus strand of NZ_CDWTMG010000100.1, from coordinate 6,063 downwards.
CGCGTTCCTCATCGGCAGCGTCGAACTGCTCGGCATCCTCGCCGAGAAAGCACATCTCACCGGCGGGTTCTGGGACTGGGTCGCGGGTCTGGATCTCAACGTCGTCGGCTACTTCGTTGTCGGCCTGTTCGTCGCCACCTGGGCCGTCGCTCTGCTGGTCTGGAAGTACGGCCGTATTGAGGAGAGGTGGGCGACGGGCCTGCCCGAGGAAGGCCGGGTCGAACCCGCCGGCTGACCGCCTGGCGTCCGGTTCGGGGACCACCGACAGCACGGGCCTGGCGGCCGTCCCGAACCCGGGAACAGCCCGCACGAGGGACATGGCCGCGCCGGAGGCCGTCGCCACGCCGGGCATGGTTGCCGCGTCGACCGATCGGGAGAGCAGGAACCAGGCATCGGCTCGACCTATCGACGCGAGATCCACCCGCACCGGGTGAAAATCACGGCCACGCAGCTCGGGATAGTCATGTTCGACGACATCGTCGAACAGTTCGGCGGAGACGGCGAGCGCCAGGTCGGCCGCCGAACATCGAGCGAACTCGGCCCGGAGGGCGGCGCAGTCACGCAGTTCCGATGCCTTCACCACCGCTCGTCCCGAGAAGCCTGACTCGTCGACGCGGATGATTCCCTGGTGCATCGCGACGCGTAACCGAACCCACTCCGAATCGGGCCGGGAGTCGTTCAGGTGAAACAGCACGATGCGCAGCGCCCGGACGAAGGCAGCGACGACCCGGCCCTCGTCGATGCCCGGCGGAAGAATCGCGATCTCACCGCCGCCGGCGGCCGGAAAATCCAGTGTGCCCGGTCCATCTCGGCCAGCGCACACACCTCGTCCACCACCGTACCGAGGTCACGCTGCCACCGTCTCGGCCGCAACACACCCGGCGGCGCGGTGCCGGTCCGGTCGGTGTCCAGGGCAATACACATACGCCGGATTCCGGGCGGTCTTCCGCTCACAGGCAACCTCCGCGGCCAGAACCGGACAGCAGCCACTGTCCCGCGTCACGCGGACCGACCGCCCCGTATTCTCACGGGTTTGCGGCAAGCCGCAACGCCCCGATGTCGTGGATCACGACAGTGCGATAACCAGTGTCAAGGACGTTGCGCTGCCGCAGTTCCCGCAGCACCTTGTGCACTGTCGGCTCGGCCGCGCCGACCAGGGCGGCAAGCTCCGGCTGAGTGAGGGACACCCCGACCGATCGCCCACCGCCGGCGGCACCGCCATACGCCCGCTCCAGTTCGAGGATCACCCGTGCCACCCGCACCGCGACCGGGCACCCGCCGAACTCGACCCGACGGCGGGTCGCCGAGCGCAGTTTCGTCGCGATCGTGCTGATCACGATCTGGTGCACGTCCGGCTGCCGGCGCAGGAAGGCGACGAACGCCTCGGCCAGGATCACCTTCGCGAGCACAGCCCCGGCGGCGGTCACCGTCGCCGAACGCGGCTCGGAATCCACCCCCGCCAGCTCGCCGACGAGGTCACCGCCGTGGCGAATGGCCAGCAGCGCGAAGCCGCCGTTCTCGGTCGCCGCGGTGACCTTCACCCATCCGTTCAGCAGGAGGACGACGAAGTTGGTGGTGTCCCCCTCCCGCATCACGATCTCCTCGCTCGCGTACTCCCGGTAGAGGCCGATCTGCAGCATTTCCGCCCGGCACTCCGGCGACATGCGGCCGAGCAGACTCGCCCCCGGCCATTCCGCCCGCCGTGGCCGCGGCCCCCCGTCGGGTCCCGATCCCGTCGATCCAGCTTCCTGCCACATGCCCCGCCCCTCGCCCGCGTCATGAGATCCGTCGACGGCGCCGAACACTTATCCACCATACGATCCATATTTTCGACCGACACGGGCGTGGCCTACGGAAACACGCACGGTGGCATATGGAAGCACGACGGGGGATGCGGCGGAACTGGTGCGGCGGAGCTGGTACGAGGCGGGGGCGGGCATCGTGCGGGGCGCCAGGCGGATGACGGGACGCCCTTCACCTCAGGTCCGCACGGGAACCCGGAAATGCCATCGGGTTCAGACGCGATGCGGCATCAGTGCGTTCGCCGGAATGACCCCAAGCCGGCCGGCCTGATAGTCCTCGACGGCCTGGCGCAGTTCGGCCCGGGTGTTCATGACGAACGGGCCGTACACCTCGACGTGTTCCCGGATCGGCCGACCGCCCAGCAGCAGGACCTCGAGGTTCGGCGAGGACGCGTCCTGCCGGTCGTCCGCGGCGACACCGAGCAGATCCCCCGTTCCGAGGACCGCGAGCTGACCGGCCCGGATCGCCGTGGCGTCCGGGCCCACCGTCCCACGGCCACCGAGGACGTAGGCGAGCGCGTTGAACTCGGGGTTCCACGGCACGTGCACCGCCGCGCCGGGGGTCAGCGTCGCGTGGACGACGGAGATCGGGGTATGCGTGGCACCCGGGCCCCGGTGGCCCCCGACGTCACCGGCGATGACCCGCAGCAGGGCACCGCCGTCCGGCGAGGACACCAGGGAGACCTGGCCACCCTCGAGGTTCTGGTACCGCGGCGGGGAGAACTTGTCCTTCGCCGGGAGGTTCACCCAGAGCTGGACACCGTGGAACAGGCCGCCGCTGACGACAAGCTCCTCCGGCGGCGTCTCGATGTGGAGGATGCCCGCGCCGGCGGTCATCCACTGGGTGGCGCCGTCGGCGATCAGTCCGCCGCCGCCGTGCGAGTCCTGGTGCTGGAAGGTTCCGTCGATCATGTAGGTGACGGTCTCGAATCCGCGGTGGGGATGCCACGGGGTTCCTTTGGGCTCGCCCGGCCCGTAGTCGACGGCGCCCATCTCGTCCATGTGGATGAACGGATCCAGCTCGGCGAGCCGTACTCCGGCGAAGGCCCGACGCACCGGGAAGCCCTCGCCCTCCAGCCCGGTGGGCGCGGTGGTCACCCTCCGCACCGGACGGTCGACCTTGCCGAGCGCGGGCTCAGCCAGCCGAGGCAGGCGGACGGTATCGGCGGTGACGGCAGGCATGTCGTCCTCCTGGCGGGCTCACGATCGCCGGTCGACCTGCTCGAGCAGCTCATCCCGGCGCCTCTACCTGTAGATGCAACTACCAACCCGCGCAACCACGGGCCACCCTCGATCCTTCCCGCGAATTCTTTGATCATCAGGGCGCGAGCGAGAAGCGTTCGCCCTCAGCGATCAATCCCGGGAACAACGGTAAGCTAAAAGGACTTCAGTGTAAGTGACTCAACTTCTTCACGTGAAGGTGGACCACATACCACAGATCCGGGTGCTGCCCGTCCTGCCGCTCGACGACGCCGTCGTGCTAACGGGCATGATCGTGTCTCTCGACATGTCCGATGGTGAGATCCGAGCCGCCGTCGAAGCCGCCCGTGCCGGCGGATCCCGCGGCGCTCCCGACGCGCGGGCGCCGGGGATCTCCGGTCAGCCGGCGGGCCGGCCCGCCGAGGTGCTGCTGGTTCCCAGGACCGACGGCACGCTCGCCGACGTGGCCGCCGTCGGGGTGATCGAACAGGTCGGCCGGTTGCCGCGAGGGGGCTCGGCCGCGATCGTCCGCGGAACCGCCCGGGCCCGTGTCGGCGGCGTGCGCTCGGGTCCCGGCGACGTCACCTGGGTCGACGCCGTGTGGGGCGACACCGTGGTGAACGAGGGGGCCGGGCCGCCGTCCGGCACTCTCGACGCTCCGGCGGACGCCGCCCCCGCGCGGACCGGCGAGGATCCGGCGAAGGTCGAGAACCTGGCGAAGGAGTACCGCGCCCTGGTCACCGACCTGCTGCGCCAGCGCGGCGCCTGGCAGGTCGTCGACTCCGTCGCGGCGATCACCGATCCGTCCGCGCTCGCCGACACCGCCGGCTACGCCTCCTACCTGACCACCGCGCAGAAGATCGAGCTGCTGGGCACCGCGGACGTCGCCACGAGGCTTGAACGGCTGCTGGCGTGGACCAAGAACCATCTGGCCGAACTGGACGTCGCGGAGACCATCCGCCGCGACGTCCAGGAGGGCATGGACCGCCAGCAGCGTGAGTTCCTGCTGCGCCGCCAGCTCGACGCCATTCGCAAGGAGCTGGCCGAGCTGGGCGGCTCCGGTCCGGGTTCCGGCGCGGGCGGCGACGGCGGCTCCGAACCGGCCGCCTACCGGGCCCGCGTCGAGGCCGCCGACCTGCCGGAGAAGGCCCGCGCCGCGGCGTTGAAGGAGGTCGACAAGCTGGAGCGGACGTCGGATTCCTCCCCGGAGGGCGGCTGGATCCGCACCTGGTTGGACACCATCCTCGACCTGCCGTGGAATGTCCGGGCGGAGGACTCCTACGACATCGCCGCGGCCCGCGCGGTACTCGACGCCGACCACTCCGGGCTCGACGACGTCAAGGACCGCATCATCGAGCATCTGGCGGTGCGCAAGCGCCGGGCCGATGCTGGTCTCGGCGTCGTCGGTGGCCGGCGCGGCGGTGCCGTGCTGGCACTCGCCGGCCCGCCCGGGGTCGGCAAGACATCACTCGGCGAATCGATCGCCCGGGCCATGGGCCGGTCGTTCGTCCGGGTCGCCCTCGGCGGCGTGCGGGACGAGGCGGAGATCCGCGGTCACCGGCGGACCTACGTCGGCGCGCTGCCCGGCCGCATCGTCCGGGCGATCCGCGAAGCGGGCTCGATGAACCCGGTGGTGCTGCTCGACGAGGTCGACAAGCTGGGCGCCGACTACCGGGGGGACCCAACGGCGGCGCTGCTGGAGGTCCTCGACCCCGAGCAGAACCACACCTTCCGGGACCATTACCTGGAGGTGGATCTCGACCTGTCCGACGTGCTGTTCCTGGCCACGGCGAACGTGCTGGAGGCGATCCCGGCGCCGCTGCTCGACCGGATGGAGCTCATCCGGCTCGACGGCTACACCGAGGACGAGAAGGTCGTCATCGCCCGCGAGCATCTGCTGCGCCGTCAGCTCGACCGCGCCGGGCTCGCCGTCGACGACGTGACGGTCGGCGACCACGTCCTGCACGCGCTCGCCGGAGAGTACACCCGTGAGGCCGGCGTGCGTGACCTGGAACGCTCGCTCGCCCGGCTGCTGCGCAAGGTCGTCGCCCGGGTGGCGCTCGGCGAGGCCACCCTGCCGGTGACGATCGATGCTGGAGACCTGCCCGGCTACATCGGCCGGCCGCGGCACACCCCGGAGTCGGCGGAGCGCACCGCCCTCCCGGGCGTGGCGACGGGCCTGGCGGTGACCGGCGCCGGCGGTGACGTCCTGTTCGTCGAGGCGTCGCTGGCCGACCCGGAGACCGGCGGGGCCGGGATCATCCTGACCGGGCAGCTCGGCGACGTGATGAAGGAGTCGGCACAGATCGCGCTGTCCTACCTGCGCTCGCACGGGGTGGAACTGGAACTTCCCGTCGGGGATCTGGCCGACCGCGGTGTCCACGTGCACGTCCCCGCGGGTGCGGTGCCAAAGGACGGGCCGAGCGCCGGGGTAACGATGACGACGGCCCTGGCGTCGCTGCTGTCCGGCCGGCCGGTCCGGGCGGAGGTGGCGATGACCGGCGAGGTATCGCTGACCGGGCGCGTGCTGCCGATCGGCGGGGTGAAGCAGAAGCTGCTCGCCGCGCACCGCGCCGGCATCACCACGGTGCTGCTGCCGGCGCGCAACGGCCCGGACCTGGACGACGTCCCGGCGCCGGTGCGCGACGCGCTCACCGTCCACCTGGTGACCGACGTCCGGGAGGTGCTGGACCTGGCCCTGGAGCCTGCCTTCGCCACCGGGCGCGCCGACCGGCCGGGCCACGGCGGGCGCTCCTCCACACCGCTGGCCGCCTGAGGATCTGAAGGCCGACCGGGGGCCGGGAAGAGGGTGAGCGAGAGCCAGCGACACGCCGGGGACGAGGTAAACACCATGTGACGAGGGGCGCGGAAGACGCAGATGGCGGCTACGGTCGGGGCGTGGATCGTGGTCGCTGTCTTCGGCAGGAGCGCATCGCACAGCAGCGCATCCTGGGGCTCAGTCGACAAGGGGTGCGCCAGCGACCGCGGGACAATCGCGGGCCCGCCCATCCGCCGAACCGGCCACCCGGCCGGCGCAGGCGCACCCGCTAGGCTTGTCTTC
>NZ_CDWTMG010000099.1:0-15738 GCF_977945845.1 Frankia sp. CcMO1 | reverse complement strand
CCCTGTATACGGGGATGACGACGTCCAGCATCGGGCGCGGACGGCCGCCGTCCGGCCCGAGCCATCTAGGCTGATGATGTTCAACGGGAATGCTCGCTCCGGTGCTCCCGGTCGTCTCGAAGGTCCCGGTCATCCCGGTCATCCCGGAGATCACGGTCGTCGAGGAAGGCATCCGCGTCATCGTCATGCTCTCCACCCTCGGTTCGGGAGCTGTGCCGCTCGTGTGCCGATGCTGTGCGCCTGCTGTGAGCGTCGGCCGGGCTGAGGATCGCCTCGGCGATTGCGGTTGTGGTGCGGAGCGGCGTCAGGTAGTGACGCCGGTGCCCGTCGTGGAGCCGGCGGTGGCGCCGGTCTTCGGTGCGGTCAGGTCGTAGAGGGTCACGCCGTCGACCGTCTTCGAGGTGAAGTTCTCCGTCACCCAGCTGGAGATCTCCCGTGAGGACGAGCTACCGCCGTTGGCCTGACCGAAACCGCCGCCGCCGATGAAGTAGTGGATCTTTCCTTCGGCGACGTACTGCTTGAACTGTGCCAGGGTGGGCGAGGGGTCGCTCCCGTTGAACCCGCCGACCGGCATGACCGGGTCCTGGGTCGCGAGCTGGTATCCGGCTGCGCTATTCGAGCCGACCGCGGCGGCGACCCAGGTGTAGGAGTCCGCGTTCTGCCTGAGCAGCTTCACGATCGCGTCGCTGGGAGTGACGGCGCTGAGTAGACCGCCCGGGCCACCGCCCCGGGTCTCCTGCCCGCCGAGGATCCCGTTCCCCAGCACGCTGGTTCCGGTTCCGGCACCACCACCCGCCTGGCCGGGCATCCCGCCCTGGCCGCCGGGCATCTGCTGCCCACCGTCGGGGAAGGCCCCACCGGGGAAGATTCCACCACCCTGTGGGCCAGCCTGCGGGCCGCCCTGGCCCATGCCCTGCGGCGGGAAGCCCTGCTGATGGCCGGCCTGCAGGCCGCCCTGGCCCATGCGGCCGCCACCCGGCCCGCCGAAGCCGGCGCCGGCGGGACCCGCAGCCGGGATCGAGCCGGTGTGCGGGGTCGCCGCGGTGGCGATGGCGTACGAGCCGGGTCCGAGGAGCCCGGCGACCAGCGCCACGGCGGCGACGCCGAGCGCGGCCCGCCGCGGCAGTCGGATGGCTGCGAGGAACCCGAGCGCCGCGATGATCCCGGCGACGAGCACGGCGTACCGGATCCACGGATGCCACTGGGGGGTGCGGTTCAACAGGGTGTAGCACCAGGCGGTGGTGGCAGCCATCGTGGCGGCCGAGACCACGGCGGCGGCGGGATGCCGGCGCTGACGCCAGAGCAGCGCGCAGCCCATCCCCACCAGGGCGCCGACCGCCGGGGCGAGCGCCACCGTGTAGTAGGCGTGGAAGATGCCCTTCATCTGGCTGAAGACGATGCCGGTGACGAGCAGCCAGCCGCCCCAGAGGAGGAAGGCGGCGCGGGCGCGGTCCGTCCGCGGGGTGCGCCGGGTGATCCACAGTCCGGCGACGAGCAGGATCAGTGCGGTCGGGAGCAGCCAGGAGATCTGACCGCCGACCTCCGAGCCGAACATGCGGGTCCAACCGGCCTGGCCCCACATGCCGCCCCCGCGGCCGCCCGGACCCCCGGGACCGAAGACGACCGTGCCGCCGCCGGGAACGGCGCCTGCCGCGTTGTTCCCGATGAATTCCGGCAGGCCGCCCATCCGGCCACCGCCGACGCTGCCGGTCTCGTTGCCGGTAAGTCGGCCGAGCCCGTTGTAACCGAGGGTGAGCTCCAGCAGGCTGTTGTGCTGTGAACCCCCGATGTAGGGGCGGGAGGACGCCGGGACGAGCTCCACGATCGCGATGAAGAGGCCGGCGGGGATCAGCAGTCCGAGCCCCGCGGCCAGGGTTTGCCGGACGCGCCGCCAGAACGAGGTCGGCGCGGTCACCAGGTACACCAGTGCGAAGACAGGGACGACGAGCAGTGCCTGCAGCAGCTTCGTCAGGAAGGCGAAGCTGACCAGGACCCCGGAGAACACCAGCCAGCGGGTGCTCGCCTGCTCGATCGCCCGCAACGTCGCGTAGGCCGCGGCGACCAGGAGCAGCACGAGCAGGGCGTCCGGGTTGTTGAACCGGAACATCAGGGCCGCGACCGGGGTCAGGGCCAGCACCGCGCCGGCGAGCAGGCCCGCACCGGCGGAGAATTGCCGCCGCACGGTCTGGTAGAGCAGGCCGACGGTGACGACACCCATCAGCGCCTGGGGCACGAGGATGCTCCAGGCGCTCAGGCCGAAGATCCGGACGGACAGCGCCATGACCCACAGGGAGGCCGGCGGCTTGTCGACCGTGATTGAGTTGGCAGCGTCCGAGGAGCCGTAGAAGAACGCCTTCCAGCTCACCGAGCCGGCCTGGACCGCGGCCGAGTAGAACGCGTTCGCCCATCCCGACGCGCCGAGGCCCCACAGGTAGAGCACACCTGTGCCCACCAGCAGGGTGACCAGTGCTGGTCGGGCCCAGCGGGCGTCCTCGGCGGCTACGTCTTCGGCGGCTACGAGGCCACCGGAGCCGTCGACCGGGGGCCCGGTCTCGGTGGGGGCGTCGGGGGAGGGCACATGGTGGGGCTGGTCCCTGGTCCACGGCATGCGCCGCCGATGTCCAGGGGCCCGACCGCCTCCGGAGAGGGGCACCGGGTCGGTGAGTATGGGCGACATGGGGATCACTGTCGACCGCGGACCTTTCGGCTTCTTGTGATCTACCTGTACGCAGGCTGTGAAGCTCGGTCGGGGTGCGTCGGGCCGGTCAGGCGGGCAGGCTCGGGTGGGACCGTCCCCGAGGGTGGGAGGCATCGGGGCAGCTCGACCATGAAGGCGGTGCGTCCCGGCTCGCTCGTGGCCTGCACGTGCCCGTGATGTGCCTCGACGACGGCGGCGACGATGGCGAGCCCCAGCCCGGTGCTACCGGCGGCGCGGGACCGCGAGCTGTCGCCGCGCGCGAAGCGTTGGAAGACCTCGGGGAGCAGATCCGGGGGGATGCCCGGGCCGTCGTCCACGACCGCGAGGATCGCCGTGGGGCCGCTCACGGTCAGGCTCGCCGTGACCTGGGTGCCCGGCGGCGTGTGGGTGCGGGCGTTGGCCAGCAGGTTCGCGAGAACCTGGTGCAGGCGGGCCGAGTCCCCGGTGACCGTGACCGGCTCCTCGGGCAGGCCGAGGGCGAAGCGGTGGCCCGGGGCGGCCACGTGCGCGTCGCTGACCGCGTCGACGATCAGCCGGGAGACGTCCACCGGTTCCCGGACCAGGTCCCGACCGGAGTCGAGCCGGGCGAGCAGCAGCAGGTCGGAGACCAGCGCCGTCATCCGCGCGCTTTCGGACTCGACCCGGCTCATCGCGTAGGTGACGTCCGCGGGGACGTGCTCGCGGGTCCGGCGGGTCAGCTCGGCGTACCCGCTGATCGCCGCGAGCGGAGTGCGCAGTTCGTGGCTGACGTCGGCGAGGAACTGGCGCATCCGCATCTCGCTCGCGTGCCGGGCGGCCAGCGCGGCACCGATGTGGCCGAGCATCCGGTTGAGTGCCGCCCCGACCTGGCCGACCTCTGTGCGCGGGTCGGTGTCGACCTGCGGCACACGCACCGACAGGGCCACCTCACCCCGGTCGAGGGGTAGCTCGGCGACCCGGGAGGCCGTCGCGGCGACCCGCCGCAGCGGTCGCAGCGTGACGCGGACGATCGCCGTGCCGGCGATCGCGGCGGCCGCGATCCCCACCAGGGCCACCACCCCAGCGATCATCGCCATCCTGGTGAGGGTCGCGTTCACCTGTTTCATCTTTCATCGGCAGCCCGGTGATGACGGTCATACCGTCAGGGGTGGTCCTCGCGAGGAGCCGATAGTCACCCTGATCGCCGAACGCCCGGGTATACGGCCGCAGGTAGGCGGGAATGCCCGCGACGACGGCGGTCTCGGCGGTGGTCAGCTCCTTCCCCTCACCGGCGGTATCGATGAAGGCCCCGTAGGTTCCATCCTCGTCCACGACGGCTCCCAGCGTTCCCGGATCGACCGGTCCACGGAAGAACCGGCGGACCCGCAGCTGCTGCGGGCTGAGGCTGGACGGCTGGCCGGCGGCAGCGGAATCGGCAGCGGAATCGGCAGCGGAGTCGGCGGGGGCAGCGGAGCCGGCGGCGGTGGCCGAGCCGCCGGCAGTGCCGTAGCCGGCGTTCCCCTCGGCCGGGGCCGGGAAGGACGGGAGGTTCTGAAGAAAGGCGGGTTCCGGCCGGTCCCATCGTCCGCTGGCCTCCCGCAGCCGCCTGTCGAGCTGGTCGACGAGGACACCTCGCAGCGCGACGGCGGTGACGAACACGATCGCCAGCGAGACGGTCGCCAGCAGGAGCATCAGTAGGGCGAGCAGCCGGGTGCGCAACGACCAGCGCGAGGGCGAGACCGGCACGATCCGGTGAGCCGGGGAGCTCATGCCGGGCCCGGCGCGGTGCCCCTCGATGACGGGGTGGCGGAGGTCTTCGGTGCCAGCGCCGGATCGGCCGGCCGCAGGACGTACCCGGCCCCGCGCATCGTGTGGATCATCGGGGGGCGGCCGGCGTCGATCTTCTTGCGCAGGTACGAGACGTAGAGCTCGACGACGTTCGCCTGGCCGCCGAAGTCGTAGTTCCAGACCCGGTCGAGGATCTGGGCCTTGCTGAGCACCCGGCGTGGGTTGCGCATGAAGAAGCGCAGCAGGTCGAACTCGGTGGCGGTGAGGTGCACCGGCTGGCCGGCGCGCTGCACCTCCCGGCTCTCCTCGTCCATCGTGAGGTCGCCGACGACGCGCCGGGCGCCCTGCAACGCCTCGGTGGTGCGCGCGGCGCGACGCATCAGTCCGCGCAGCCGCGCGACGAGCTCCTCGAGACTGAACGGCTTCGTGACGTAGTCGTCGCCGCCGGCGGTGAGTCCCGCCACCCGGTCCTCGACGGCGTCCCGGGCGGTCAGAAACAGCACCGGTACGTCCGGGCTCTCCGCCCGCAGGCGCCGAAGCACCTCCAAGCCGTCCATGTCGGGCAGCATGATATCGAGAACGACCGCGTCCGGCCGGAAGTCGCGGGCGAGCCGCAGCGCTCCGCGACCATCCGCGGCGCTGCGCACTTCCCACCCCTCGTAGCGCAGCGCCATCGACAGCAACTCCGCCAGTGTCGTCTCGTCGTCTACCACGAGGACCCGCACCGATTGCATGGTGTCAGCTTCGCCTCCTTGGCTGGCTGTTACCTGAGGTCTTGCTGTGAGCTTGCTGTGAGCTGGTTCTGTGAATGCCCGGGGCCGCGGAATCGTAGGTGTGCCACTCGCCGCGATGTCCATCGACGAGACGACGGGGACCCCCTCGAATGGCAGCCTCCCCCGGGTGGCGGGCCCGACGGCTCCGATGGGATGGACACCACGTTCGGTCAAGCATCGCATCACATCTTGCCAAGATTTTATCTTGGTGAGACTAATGTGGGCGGAGGTGATGAGAGATGGGAGAATATCAACGGGATCACGATGTGATCTGTCGTCGGGTTGACCGTTGGAGTATCCCCCTTCAGGGGGTTCACCTGCGCAAACTGGGTAGGTGTACAGCATGGCTTGCCATAGTCGTCCTCGGTCCGCCGTCCGCGGTAACCGTCCCCGTATCGTGCGCCGGGTGGTACTGCCCACCGCAACTCTGGTCACCGCGGGAGTTGTGACCGTGGGTACGGCGTTCGCCTGTTCCAGATCGTCCTCGGTGGCGTCGGCCCCCGGGGAAACCAGCCGCGTCGTCGCCGCCGTAGCTCGCGGCGCCGGCACCTTCCCGCCGTCGGCCGGGGATGCGGGCGCGATTGCCGAGGCGGTCCGGACGAGCCCGTTCACCGCGGATGTTCCGCCGCAGAACTACGAGGTCACCGGGACCACCGTGGCCGCCAGCGACCCGAGCTGGGCACTGACCGAGCTGCGCCCGACTGTGGCCGATCTCGACCGGGCCGAGGGGGTACTGCATCACACGGACTCCGGGTGGGAACTGGTCCAGCTCGGTACCTACGAGGTCGGGTGTGGCGTCGTGCCCGAGGCGGTGCTGGACGACCTCGGCCTGAAGTGCCCGCCGCGGGACGGCTCGGTCTTCCCGACCTGATCTCCGGGAGTTCCGGGAGTTCCGGGCGGCGGATCTGCCTGCCGGGACGGCCGGAGCGTCAGGGGGTGTAGATGATGTCCCAGAGCCGAGCGGTCATGTCGGTACTGGTGGTGGCGAGCAGGAGGCCGTAGGGAGCGAACGCGCAGCTCATCACCGTGCTGCTGTGCCCGGTGAGGGTGGCGATCGCGGACCCGGTCGCGACGTCCCACAGTTGCGCGGTGTCGTCGGTGCTCGCCGTCGCCAGCAGGTGGCCGTCCGGGGAGAAGGCGCAGCTCTGCGCCGAACCCGGCAGGGTGAGCACGGTGGTGCCGCTGGAGGCGTCGGTGAGCCGGGTGCCCTCGTTGCCGCTCGTCGCGAGCAGCCGGCCGTCGGGAGAGAAGGCGCAGCCGCCGGCGAAGTTCGTGTGCCCGGGTAGGCTCATGATGATCTCGCCGACCGTGACGTCCCACAGCAGGGTGGACTCCGCGCCGGCGGTGACCAGCAGCCGGCCGTCGGGGGAGAAGGCGCAGCCGTAGACCGAGCCGCGATGGCCGTTGAGGGTGGCAAGGTTCTTCCCGGTCGACGAACCCCACAGCCGGACGGTGCGGTCGGTACTGGTCGTGGCGAGCAGGCTGCCGTCCGGGGAGAAGGCGCAGCCGTACACGGGTCCCCGGTGCCCGGTCAGGGTCACCGTCTGGCGGGCGGCGTCGACGTCCCAGATGCGGGCCGTCTTGTCGCTGCCGGTGGTGGCGAGCAGCTTGCCGTCCGGGGAGAAGGCGCAGCCGTGCACGACCAGGCTCTTGCGCCCGCTGAGCGTGACCGACGTTCGGCCGGTGGCGACGTCCCACAGCCGGGTGCCGTCCTTGCTGGTGGTGGCGAGCACCTTGCCGTCTGGGGAGAAGGCCGCCGAGGTGACATCGCGTTCGTGTCCCTTGAGGGTGGCCCGCGCGGTGACCTCGACGTGGTGGGACGGGCGGCTGCTGCGCTCGAAGCCGCGCAGGTCCGCCGGCACCGCCGACCCCATCGGCACCGGCCCGGACGGAAGCGTGGTCGCCAACCAGTCGGCGTCGCGGACCGGAGTGCCGGGTGCCGCGTGGGTGTGGATGAGGCTACCCGGTGCCTCGGCGGCCAGGTCGAACAGGAAACCGTCGGTGAGGCGGACCCGCGCCAGCACGGCGCTCGCGTCGAAGCGTTCCCCGGGCTCGACGAGCCAGCGCACCATCGTCGCCCGCCCGCCGGGGATGTCCCAGCGAGCCGGTTGCAGGACCGGATTCGGGCGCGCCGCGGTGGTCCGGCGGGTGGAGACCGAGCTTGCCCAGGCGGCGGCGCCGAGCACCACGGCGAGCTCGGGATCGGCGGGGAGGTAGATCTGCTGCCCCGGCCAGTCGGTGCCGACCCCGAGCCGACCTTCGAGGATGTCGGTGACGACCGGGATCCGGGAGCTGCCCCCGACGAGGAGCACCCCACTCAGCTTGTCCGGTCCGTAACCGGATGACTTCAGCAGGTGCTGGCAGCAGGCCATCGTGCGGGCCAGGATGGGGGAGGCGAGCTGGGTGAACCGGTCACGCTGCATGCTGACCAGCAGGCCGGCCGGGCTGAAAACGTCCTCCACGACGGCGATGGCGGAGAGCTGATGTTTCACCGCCCGGGCGAAGTCGAGCAGCTCGTGGCGGGTCCGGTTGGCCGTGGTCTGGAACGTCTCGCCGATCCCGGGCGGATTCAGTAGCGGTTCCAGCCCCGGCCCGTACAACCCCAGGATCTCGTCGAACAGAATCTGGTCGAGTTCGCGGCCGCCGCAGTCGTGCAGAGCCGAGTGGGAGAGCAGCTCGTGCCGGCCGTCCTCACCGACCGCGACCAGTGCCCCCTCGAACGTCCCGCCACCCAGGTCGTACACGAGCATGAGCGAGCCAGGCTCGGGCGCGGCGCCGACCACCGGCGACCAGGCCGCCGCGACCGGCTCGGCGAGCAGGTCCACGTCGACGAACCCGGCGGCCTCCGCCGCGGCGATCATCGTCCGGCGCAGCGGGCCGGCGGGATCGTAGCTCGCCGGTATCGTGACGACGGCCCGCGACAGCGCCGCACCGCCGAGCTGCTGTTCGGCCTCGGCCTTCAGCGCGGACAGCACCGCGGCCACCAGCACGTGCGCCGGATAGCCGCGGCCGTCGAGCGACACGGCGCTGTCCCGGGCCAGATCGCGCTTGACCTCGCCGCGGTACGCCGCGGGCCAGATCCGCTTGCGCCGCTCAGCGAGCGTGCCGACGATCAGGCTGCCGCCGTCCACGAAGACCGACGCGGGCCAGCTCGCCGAGCCGCTCGCGGGCTCCTTCACCGGTTCGATGCGACCGTCGACGGCCAAGGCGGCCGAGGCACTGCAGGTGCCGTAGTCGATGGCGAGGATCGGCTCGCCCACAGCACCCCCTGTCCACGTTTCCAGTGGGCAGATCATAGCGATGTCGACAAAGCCACCAGCGACACCCTCACCAGTGGGGCAAAAGCTGGGACCAAATGTTTGCGACCGGTTGCCCTTCGTAGCGGCTCTCGCCGGTGCGGACAGCGGCGGCCGGCGCCTGCCGGCATGAACAGGCAGACTGCCGGCCTTCCCCGGCGACCGACAGTCCGCGGAACCACGCCGGTGCGCCCCCGATCCGGCACCAAGCCGTCTCGCTTCCCCCGACGATCCGGCCCGACCCGTCGCACCGGCATGGTCCCTGCCCTCGATCCTGGTAATTCCGATGGGCCGACACCATCCCTCAATCATCGGGGGAAAGCGGATGATCCCCGGCCGTCACCGATCCGTCCGGGTGATCCATCGGCTGGGGCGCCAGGGCGCGCGACGCAGGTCGCCCGTGGCGGCCGCCAGTCCGGCTACCTGCTCGGCGGCCTGCTTGCCGAGATCGACGGCCAGGTGCGCGGTAGCGAGGACCCCTCGCCCGGGATCGTGCGCAGCCGGGCGACCACCGGTCCGAGCCGGATGATCTGAAGGTAGCCCGCGAGCGGATCGCCGGTGGCGAGATGCAGGTGGGCGGACCCGTCCGTGACGGGCGTGCCGTCCGTGACGGGCCCGGCCCGGGCGACCAGGCGTCGGGTGAGTAGGGCGGCCCTCCGGTTGTTGCGCAGCAGCCACCGCGAGTCGTCCAGCCGGTACAGATCCGCGTCCGGGGTGCCCAGCCAGATCGCGTGCCCACGGTGCACCGCCTGGATCTCACGGCCGTCCGCCTCGGCATTCGTGCCGTCGCCGGGGATCGGTTGGTCAGCCGGATGGGCCGTCGCGACGTCGGGAGATCTGATCCGCCACATGCCGACGGGGAGCGCATCCGGTCCCAGGAACGACCCGAGGAAGGCTGCCCAGAGACGACAGGACCGCGGATGACCTTCGTCCCCGCCGTTTCCCCCGCCCATCCTGACGAGGGTGTGGCCGAAGTCGGCGCAGGACAATCCCTCGAAATCAAGGGGGTCTCAATCGAGGGGCCTCAGCCAAGGGGGGCTCAGCCGAACCCGAGCTCGCGGGCCCAGAGGGCGGCCGCCGTGCTGGGCGGGATCGTCGCCGGGGCGTCGGGATGGCTCGCCACGTACTTCGCCTTCGCCGTGCGCAGATAGTCGGCGATGACACTGGCCTTGACGTTCATCGCCCGTGCCGCCTCCCGGTGGGACATGCCCCGGCAACCGACGAGGACCATCACCTCAGCCTCCCGCGGGGAGGGCCGGTGCAGGCGGCGGCGTCGGCGGGCGGCGTCGAAGATTCGATCGAGCAGGTCGTGCACGGTGGCGGCGGTCATTCCCCACTCGCCGCGCAGTTCATCGATGAGGTCGCCCTGGGCGAGTCCGCGCAGCAGGTTCCGTTCCGCGGGCCCGATCTCGCCCCGGGACAGCGGTCGCCGGTGCGCATCCTCCAGTAGAAACCCGGCGAGGCGGGCGGAGATGTGGAAGCTACCCTCGGCGACGGCGGTCACCGCCGCCACGAACTGCTGGGCCGGGGCGGTCTTCTCAACGAAGCCGCGAGCCTGTGCGGCGACCGCGTCGAGGACCTCGTCCGGTGTCGCCACCCCGGAGGTCGCCAGCACCCGAAGACCGCGCCGATGCAGGTCGGCCACGGCGGCGGCCCCGGACACCCCGGGCAGGTGCAGGTCGCACACCACGATCCCGGGCGTGGTGTCCCGGTCGAAGGTCTCCAGGCTCGGGGCCGGCGCCAGCACGGAAAACCCCGCGCCGGCGAACCTGGCGGCCAGCGATTCGGTGGCGATCGGGTGATCGTCAATGATCGCCACCGAGACCGGCCGGCGATCGACGCTCATCGACCGTCCCCGGGCGTGCCGTCCCCGGTCGGCTCGGCGGCAGGCCAGCGGAAGGTCACCTTCGTCCCACCACCCGGCCAGGCGGTCACCAGGGTCTCCCCGCCATACCGGCGCAGAGCGGAATAGCTTCCGGTCATGCCTCCGCCCGGTCGGACGGAGCCGGGATCGAACCCCACCCCCCTGTCCCGGACGACCACCAGCACCGAATCCGCGTCGCCCTCGACGAAGAGGTGAACCTCGTCGGTGCTGGCGGAGTGTCGAACCACGTTGCGCAGGGCCTCCCTCGTCGCGGCCACCAGTGCCTCGCGGACCTCCGCGGGCGGTTCACCCTTGATCGACACGAAGGGCACCAGGGCGAGCCCCTCGTCGGCGAAGGCGTCCACGACCGCGGACATCATCTCCTCGAGGCCGTTCTGGGTGGAGCCCGGCGAAGCCGTGCCGTCGATGGCCAGGGCCCTCGGGTCTATCCCGCGTGGATCCATGATGATCCGACGCGCCCGCTGTGCCCCGCGCCGGGCCTCCCGGACGAGCGCCGGCGAGGGCACTCCACCGGCGGCGACGTGATCGACGACGGGGAGCAGGTAGTCGTGGATCTCCCGATGGGTGATCTCGCGTTGGCGCAGGCTCTCGGCCTCCTTCTCCTGCTCGATCGCGAGCCGCCCGGCCGCCGCGGCCTCGTCCTGGGCGGCCGCGGTCGCCGCGGAGAGCGCGCGCAGCTCATGGGCGATGAGCATGGCGACGACGTACCACAGGGCGAAGCCCAACAGGTCCGAACCGAGCTTGAGGGAGACGTCCGGCAGCACGGCCAGGCTCCACGCCGCCATCAGGACGGCCACCGCACCGACCGCGAGCAGCGTCAGCCCGAGGCCGAAGCCGATGCCCGCGGGTGCGACGAGGCTGAACGGCACGAGCTCAGTCATGATCTTGTTGCGTTCGTCGGGTTGCGCGGCTCTGGACCCGACGAGCATCAGCGCCACGCAGAAGGCGACGTCCGCTAGGACCAGCCGGGGGGACAGCCGGCCCGGCCGCCGCCAGACCCGCCAGGTGAACCAGGATGCCTTGACGGCCGCGGCCGCCACGATCAGCACGGCGATCCACGGGTGGCGCAGGCGAGCCCAGCCGAAGAGCGGAATGATCATGAACGTCGCACAGGCTGCTCTGGTATAGCCGACCATTCGGGACATACGTTGCTCGGTGCGTTGGATGACGTCGCAGGAAGAAGCCGCCGATCCGACCAACATGGTCATAGTGCGCAACGGTAGCGAGCCAGCCACAGATCGACCAGCGCCTGACCAGTGGCCGGCCAGAGTGCCTGACCAGTGGTCGACCAGAAGGAGCGGGCATCTGGTCGTCCCGGTGTGTGAAGAGCGCCATCCGGGCACCGCAATCAGATGCAGACCACGTATCCCGTCATCGTCACGGTCCCGCCGCCGGGTCCCGGCCCGACGCCACCCGAGCCCTCGCCGCCCTCGCCGATCCCCGATCCTGTTCTGCCCGGTCCCGAGCCGACGCCACCCGAGCCCGCGCCGGATCCGGTACCACCGCCCGGCCCGGGGCCGGATGTTCCGATCCCGCCGAACCTGCTGGTCCTCCCGCCAGCCGGGAATCGCGCCGCCGGAATGGGTAGACCGAGGGCATGATGCACCGACCAGCTGGAATCCCCGCGCAGGAGCTGACCGACGTTGACCTCGTCCGGGAGCTGCGGCACCTGCATCGCACCCGGCACGACGCCTTCATCGCGGGGAGCGAGGACGCCTTCGAGACCCACACCGCGCGGATGCTGGAGCTCGAACGCGAATACCTGCGGAGGTTCCCAGACGCCGCGAGTCCCGATCCGCGCCGGACCCGAGCCGGCAGACGGCGTGCCGCCGGGGTTCCCGTCTGAGCTGCTTCAGGGGCGTGTGGCTTCAGGAACGCGCGTGGCTTCAGGGGCGGACGCGGGTCAGCGCGTCGAGGTAGATGTCGACCACCTGGCTCGGGTCCGGCCGGAGGTAGGAGCGTCCTCCGGTCGCCGCGGCGATGCGCCGCAGCGCGGTGAGGTCGGCGTCGTTGCTGTAGGCGATCATGATTATGGCGACCGGCCGCTTCGGGTCGTAGTCGGCGTGCAGCTGTTCGATCAGCCCGTCCAGGCTCGGCGCGGCAGCACCCCGGTTCGTGTCGCGACCGTCGGTGAGGATGACGACCTGGTTGAGCCGGCCGGGGACGTAGTGCTGGGTCAGGAAACGGAAGGCCGCGAGCGTGGTGGCGTACAGATCGGTGGCTCCGCCGGGGACGATCCCGGCCTGCGCGGCGATCAGCTCGTCCCGATGGGTGCCGCCTCGTCCGGGTGCGTTAAGCGGAGCCATCGGCACGAGATCCCGGTAGCCTTGGACGCCCTGCTCGCCGGAGAACCGCCAGAGACCGACCTGGCTGTCGGGTGCAAACAGGCGCAGGCCGGCCAGGGAGGTCTCGACGGCCGCCTGCATCCGAGTTCTTGACGGGTCGGTGCCCGGGACCGGTTCGGCCATCGATCCGGAGCTGTCAAGCGCCACGAGGGTGGCACCACGCTGACGGGCATGGCGGAAGAACCGCCGAGCCGTGCCGAGCGTGCTGTCGGAGGCGTCCGTGCTCGCCAGCTTGGGCGGGACGGAGCGCACCCCATCGGTCGCGTTCAGCGTCTCGGCCAGCCCGCCTGGGTCATCGTGGCCCGCCAAGTCGGTGAGTGTGCGGAAACCGGCTCCGGTAAGGGCCGCGCGGCCCGCGTCCCCGCGCACGAAGGTGGCGAAGGCGTCCGCCGCGGCCCGCCGGGACGACGAGCTCGCCGTCTTCTTCAGGACGATGTACGGCACCGTCGCCGTGAACATCCCGTCCGAGGGGCTGGACGCCACCAGCGTCGTGGCCAGGCGGTTACCGTTCTGGCTCGTCAGGGACCGGTTGTAGGCGATGACATCGGCCTCCAGGGCCGGGAAGGCCGAGGGAGCGGATCCGGCCGCGCCGTTCTCCGTGCCGCCGGTGCGCACCGAGTCGAAGAGCTGCTGGTCATACTCCGGCAGCCAGTCGATGGAGCGTTCCTGCCGGAGCACGGTGAGCTGGGCCGCGCGATCCTGGTCGAACGTGCCGGTGGTCATCTCGGCCGCGGTGAGTCCGCGGGCGGCGCTCACCGTTCCGATGACGGCCCGCAGCGCGGCGGCTGAGTTCTCCGGATTGGCCATGGCGAACCGGAAGTCCCCCCACCGGGGCTCGCCCCGGTGGGTCCAGAAATCGGCCTCGCCCGCGGCCGCGGCCAGTTCGGCCCAGGTCACATGATGCTCGGGCCAACCGAGGCGCTGCGCCATGAGTCTCGGCATGGCGATGACGACGGGCGATCCCGCGATCGTCGTGGCCTTCGCCGGCAGTTGCGCCGTGGCCGGGTCCGATTCCTGGCCCAGCTCCAGCCAGTCGGCCGACTCCGGAATCCAGACGTCGGGCGGGCCGGGGGAGTCCGGCGACTCCGGTCGGGACAGCGTGTCGAGCACCCGGTCGGAGGCGACCGCCGACACGGCGAGGGTCACACACGGGCCCGCCGAGCCCTCGGCACCGGCGCGCCGAAGATCGAAGTCGGCGGCGAGCCGGCTGATCGGCGCCGCGAGTGCCGGCGCGGTGGTGATGGTCAGGGTGGCCCGTTCGCCGCCGTCCGCGCATTCCCCGGCCGGTCCGGCATCCCAGGCGGCGCGGGCCGCGAACCCGATCCCGGTGGCGGTCAACGCGCCCAGCACAAGCAGCGCCGCGCCGCTGACGATGCCCAGGCCGACGGTGACGGCGCGGCCACGGCCGCGGCCACCGGCCCGGGACCCGCCATACCGGGACCCGCCGTGATGGGACCCGCCACCACGAAATCTGTTGCGGCGGGATCGATGACGGGCGTCGGACACGGAGACGTCCTTTCCGCGAGCGAGCGTCGTGTCCGTCCCTGACCCGCCACCAGCACGATGGTCTGCCTGCGTTTCCCGCTGTTTCTCGCCGAGTCCATCGCGCAGCGCCCGACACCATCCCCGGGTGTCCGGCCGGCCCCAGATAGTGATGATATTGTGCCCCGTGCCGGTTCCCCTGCCGCCGATACTGCCGATAGCCCGGTTGGGCGTCATCCTTTCTTGGAAGACCGGGGTCTGCTGTTGTTCTTCCGTTTCTCACGTCGTTGCGGCGGTGTTCCTACTTATGGGTCCTTCGCGTTCTACCCGGGCTGGGTGTGCGCGTCGCCGATGGCGAGGTCGGTGGGGCGACGGCGGCTGGGGTTTCGAGGTCGGCCAGGGTTTCGACGTCGGCCAGGGTTTCGACGTCGGCCAGGGTGTCGACGTCGGCGGGTGAGCCGGTGCCGTCGCAGGGCACGCCGGTGACCCGTCCCGGGTGGGCCCGCAGCCATGCCCGGGCGCCGACCTCGCCGCGCGCGAGAGCCGCCGCCTCGGGCCAGACCGAGCGGCGTAGCAGGACGGGATGGGCCGGCCGGCCTCCGTAGGTGGCGATCAGCGCCGGATGGGTCGACCCCGGATCGGCCGCGGCGGAGATCAGACGTTGCACCGCCGCCGCGCCGAGGGACGGTTGGTCTACCAGGGTGACGACCACGGCGTCGGCGTCGGTGCCGACCAGGGCGGCGAGACCGGCCCGCAGCGACGCGCCGACACCCTCGGCCCACCGCGCGGCCGATACCAGGCGAACCTCCGGCATCGGGCCGGCCGTGGGTTCCATCCCAGCCGTGGGTTCCAGGCCGATCTCGGGCGCATCCTCGCCCGCGGGCGCCGGCCCGGCGACCCGGCGGGTGGCGAGGCGTCGCACGACGGCGCCCACCTCGTCCGCGGCGGCGCCGGTGACGACCACGACCGGCCGGCAGCCCCCCGCCGTGAGCAGGCGGACACCCCGCTCGACCAGCGTCACACCGCCCAGCTCGACCAGGGCCTTGGGGCGTCCCATCCGCCGTCCGGCCCCGGCGGCGAGCAGCAGGCCGGCGACGTTCACGTGCTCCGGTATACCCGCCCCTGCGTCGCAGGAATTCGACGATCCGGATGTCGAAGACGGCGTTGTCGTCCCCGGCCACCATTCTTTGCAGGGAAGTTCACGGCCCCGCTTGGCGTAGCTCTTGAGACAGTCCGCCCGCTCCACAAAACAAGTCCATCGCAGTAAGCGAAGATCCGTGAGTCAGGGACATGCCAGGTAGCAGGGGCTGGGCGCCCAAGGCTTGCCCCGCCCGTCGGCGTGTTGGACTGACTGTAGCCTGCTTTCTGCGTTGTGACATCGTTACGTGACTTGCGGTCACGTCCTTCCTGGCTCTGAGTGCCGTGCGTTCGTAGCAGGAGAGATCGCCGCTGATCTCGGTGCCGACGCTCCCATTCGTCGAGTGGGCGGCGCTCTTGGCCGGGCGCATGGCGC
>NZ_CDWTMG010000098.1:0-15914 GCF_977945845.1 Frankia sp. CcMO1 | reverse complement strand
TCCATGTCGAAAGGTGACCGGCGAGATCTCCCGAAGGGAATCACGCCAAAGATGCGGACCGTGAACGGCGTCAGAGAACCGGCAGTCACGGACGACGGAGTTCCCGTGTACCGGGTGCGGGTCTGGGATCCGGTCCTGAAGAAGCAGGCCGAACGTGTCGTCGAGGGCCTGGACGCGGCGAAGGAGCTGCTCGCCGAGTACATCGAGGCCAAGCGTGTTGGCCCGGGACGGCTTCACGCGCAACGGATCCGGTTCGTCGACGTCGCCGCGCGCTACCTGGTGGCGTACAAGACCAGGCGGGACGGCACTCCGCGCCCGAAGTCCTCCGTAGCGAAGGAACGGAGCGTGCTCAACGCGTACCTACTGCCGGCGCTCGGCAATGCATGGATCGGCGATCTCGACCTGCCGGATCTGAACAACACCATCAAGGAGCTGCGACTCCAGAACGGAAAACCCGCATCGGCGAATACCAAAAGCACCTCGGCCGCCGTGTTGCGCCGTGTTTTCGTGTGGGCACGCGAGGAAAGAATCATCCTCACGAATCCCGCGCTCGAATTGCGCACGGGTTGGGGCGCCTCCGTCCGGCGGCGGGTGGTGATTCCTAGCATTCCGCAGGTGCTCCGCCTCGCGGCGGCGCTCGACCATTTCAAGGAATCCCTTGGTGATGTCTGCATTCTGCTCGCCTTCACCGGACTGCGGTGGGAAGAGGCCGTAGCCGTCCCGATCGAGAACGTCGACCTCGACGAGCAACTGATCAAGGTCGACCGGACCGCCAGCGAGTCCGGCGGCCGGCGCGACATCCGCGACGATCTCAAGACCCGCGCCGCCGAACGATTCGTCACCATCCCCGACATCGCCATGCCGGCCGTGCGGCGCCTGGTCGACAAGGGAGCGCCCGGCCGCGAAGCGAGCGCCGGCAAGCTGTACTCACGCTTGATCAACGGCGACCGCGGCGGCTACCTCGGCTACGCCACGTGGCGCAAGTACCTGCGCCTGGCCCACGGGTACACCGCCTCGCACCCGGATGGGATGGTGACCTACACCGCACACGAGCTGCGCCACGTCTGCGCCTCGCTCCTGATCGCCTCCGGGGCGAGTGACACCCAGGTCGCCGGCCAGATGGGACACAGCCGGATCGAGACCACCAAGAACATCTACGGGCACCTGTTCGCCCAGGACCGGCGCCTCATCCTCAAGGCGATCAACGCCGCCGTCAGCCGGCTGCACGCCTACGACGAGGACAGCGCCGCCTGATCATGTCAGCCGCACGCGGACATGAGAGAGCCCCCGGTGATTGGGCCACCGGGGGCTCTCGCCCTGTCAGCCCTAGGGACTGTAGGGCCACTTCTAGGGCCGGATCTTGCCCACCTGGCCGTCTGACCTGGTGGAACGTGGTGGGCGATACTGGGATTGAACCAGTGACCTCTTCCGTGTCAAGGAAGCGCTCTCCCACTGAGCTAATCGCCCGCAGAGCGGTAGTGGGACCGAGGTGGAGACGGGATTCGAACCCGTGTAGACGGCTTTGCAGGCCGTTGCCTCGCCTCTCGGCCACTCCACCGTGAGGCCTAGACCTCCGAGCGGACGACGGGATTCGAACCCGCGACCCTCACCTTGGCAAGGTGATGCTCTACCAACTGAGCCACGTCCGCATGCACGGCAGCTCGAGCGTAACGCCCGCCGTGCGCTCGTACGTTAGCCGACCGCCGTCGCGGCCGTCCAACCGGCTTTCCGCTGCGCGTCGACGGCTACCGTGGTCCGCGTGATGCCGATCTGGCCAGATCCGCGGCCACCGGCCGACGGCTCCGGAGGACACGGACGCACTGCCCGCAACGGCACCTCGGACCGCTGCGGGCGGGCCTGGTTCGGCGGGCTGCTCGCGGACCGGATGGCCGAAGCGGCGGACGATCCCGCCGTTCTCGACGACGGGGGCTGGTGGGCCGTCGTCGTCACGTTCGAGGGCGAGGTGCGGCTCTGGCGCTTCGACCGAGTCCGGCCTGCTCTCCTGCCGCCGCCCCGTGCCTCCTGGCGTGGCCCTGCCCCGGGCGAGTGGCGGTCGAGCCTGGACCGTGCTGCATACCTGGACGGCGTCAGGGAGATCCGCCGGCGGATCCGCGAGGGCGACGTGTACCAGGTCAACCTCTGCCGAGTGCTCACCGCGCCGCTCCCCGACGACGCCGACCCCTGGGCGCTCGCCCTGCGCCTGGCAGCGGGTAACCCGTCGCCCTACGCCGGTGTCGTCGACGTCCCCCGGATCGGGTCGCTCCCGCCGACTCGGCTGGTGAGCGCATCCCCCGAGCTGTTCCTGAGCCGGCACGGCGACGCCGTCGTGTCGGCGCCGATCAAGGGAACCGGGGGCACACCAGGCGACCTCCTGCCCAAGGACGACGCCGAGAACGTCATGATCGTGGACCTCGTCCGCAACGACCTCCAGCGCGTCTGCCGGCCGGGCACGGTCGCGGTGCCGTCCTTGCTGAGCGTCGAACCGCACCCGGGGCTCGTGCACCTGGTCTCCACCGTCGAGGGCCGGCTGGAGCCCACTGCCACATGGCGCGACGTGCTCGCCGCGACCCTGCCACCCGGATCGGTCTCCGGTGCGCCCAAGAGCAGCGCGCTGCGTGCCATCAGTGACCTCGAGCCTGTGCCCCGCGGTCCCTACTGCGGCGCGATCGGGTACGTCGACGCCGACCGGGGCATCGCCCGCCTGTCCGTCGGGATCCGCACGTTCTGGTTCGACGGCGATCGGCTCACCTTCGGGACCGGCGCCGGGATCACGTGGGACTCGGACCCGGTTGCGGAGTGGGAAGAGACCGAGCTGAAGGCGGCCAGGCTGGTGGGCCTGGCGACGCACGGGGAGCGACTCGCGAGGAGGGCGCAGCACGTATGACGGTCGTCTGGGCCAACGGGCGATCAGCCACCGACAGGTCGTCGCGCTCACCCCGGCGCCTGCACCGCCTGCACCGCCTGCACCGCTCGGCGAGCGCCCTCGGGTTCGCCGGTGCGGAGATCCCCGCCGACGCGACCGTGCGCCCCGCCGACGCGGACATCCTGGCGGCGAGCCGCAACCTGCGCGGCAGCGAAGCGGGAAGGGCCGCCATCGAACTGTTCGGCCGGCGGCTGGCCGCCGGCCTGGATCCCTGACAGCCCTCCCGCAGGACGCGCTACGCCAGCAGACGCGCCACCGCGGCGTCGAGGTCGAGGTACAGGCTCTCCTCGCCGTCCGGGACCACGGCCGCGGTGCGGTCGAGGAAGATGCGGACGTCCTCGGCCCCCGCTTCAAGGACGGCCTGCCCGTCGGGCGAGGTCAGGGAGATCATCAAAAGTTCGCGACCTGTTCCCCACGACGGCCACACGTGCACGTCGCCGTCGCCGATCGGCGTGGACAGGCCGGTGCGGAGCAGGTCACGCGCGAAGACCCACTCCACCTCCATGCCGTCGCCGGAGAAGACGGCGCGAACGGCGTAGGGGTCTGAGGCGCTGTACCGAAGGCTGACCGGGAGGGGAACGGCGTCGGCATCGGCCACCACGAGCCGCAGCTGAACTGATGCCTCGACGTCGACTTGCGGCTGCATCGGACTCCTTCAGTATTGAACAAGCTGGGGTGGAACGCCCGTGACGGTCTGTGGGGTGTACCCCATTCGGGGGACACGCGGCTGGCCTACAGCGGCATCTTTCCCTCTTGGCCTACATCCGAAACCCGCCGGACGGGTGGTCCTACAGTTGACCCGTGGAGACCGCCCAAGAGGACCGGGACGAGGTGTCTTCCGCCCGATCGGAGCACTCCCCCCTAGCCCGTGCGAGTGCCGTACTAGCCCGTGCGAGTGCCGTGCGCACACGGATCAGGGCAGCCCGACGTGGATATCTCATCTATCGCGTGATTGTCGGGTTGGTGGGCACGGCCATCGTCGTCGGCGGGCTCGCCCTTGTGCCACTGCCCGGTCCGGGGTGGTTGATCGTCTTTGTCGGGCTGGCCATCCTGGCTTCCGAGTTCGCGTGGGCGGCACGCCTGGAGCGCTACGCGCGCCGGAAGGTGCTCGGCTGGACCCACTGGGTCGGCCGGCAGCACGTCGTCTTCCGGCTGCTGATCGGGCTGGCGACGCTGGCGTTCGTCGCGGCGGTCGGCTACCTGTTGCTCGTCGTGAACGGCGTCCCCGAATGGGTGCCGGACAACTGGGTGCCGTCACTACCCGGACTCTCGCCGTGACCCTCGCCGTGACCCTCGCCCCGGAGCGCCCGATCACCCTCGACCAGACGGACGGAGGATTCGGCCGAGCGGGTAGTGGTTCGCTAGGATCCTTAAGACCGCGCCACCCGTTACGGAAGTGGCCGGTGTTCCCGGGCGATTAGCTCAGCGGGAGAGCGCCTCGTTCACACCGAGGAAGTCACTGGTTCGATCCCAGTATCGCCCACCACATCGCCGCAGGTCAGAGGCCAGTTCCGGAACGTCGGGACCGGCCTCAAGATCATCCTACCGGAAGCCATCCGGTGTTGATCATGCGGGATGCTTGCCGCAGCCCCATGCCGATCCGTGCCGGTTCTTGCCGCAGGCACGGCTCCAGGCCGCGGGAATCCCCCCTCTCGCACGCCCGAAGCGAGCACCGGGTTGGCGACGCCGGCGCTGGAGCCGCCAACCGGACCGGCCGAACCGGAGGGACCGGCAGTTGCCTGCCCGGGATCGCCGGACCTGGCGGGCGGGAGTCAGTTCGACCTTCCCGTTCGCTCTGGGTCGTTGACGTATCGGCCGGCGCGGCACCCAGGTACTCGGACACCTGCTGCGCCAGATCCAGCGGCAGCGCAAGGATCTTCCGCACCCCCAGAGCAGATCCGGCCCTGGGATCGGCGTACCGGACCAAGGTCGTCAAGGGCCCGACCGGGGCCCGACCGGGGCCCGACCGGGGCCCGACCGGGGCCCGACCGGGGCCCGACCGGGGCCCGACCGGGGCCCGACCGGGTGGAGTCACATCAGGGACGTGTTTCGCCGGTATTCCAGGCGATGTCGTCGACTGCGAGCCATGGGGCGACTGCGACGGCCTTCGGTGTGACGCCGGCGAAGGCCATGACGTCCCGGTGAAGGTGGGATTGATCGACGTAGCCGCTCTCCGCGGCTACCAGGGCGGCGCTGCGGCCCGCGGCGAGCCGGCGTGTCGCGTGGTCGAAACGGACCAGTTGAGCGGCACGTTTGGGGGTGAGGCCGATCTGGCTTCGGAACCGTGACCACAGGCGCTGGCGGCTCCACCCGACCTCGGCTGCCAGTCGCCCGACCCGAACCCTTCCTTGGTTCGTCATCATCTGCCGCCAGGCGAAGGCGACTTCGCGGTCGACCGCCCGGCCTGCATCCTGTCGTTGAGCGAGCGTGGCCTCCGCGATCGCGAACCGCTCGACCCACGACCCGGCGTCGCGCAGTTGATCCTGGACCCGCACGGCGTCGCGCCCCCAGAGGTCGGTGAGGGTGGCCACCGTCCCACCCAATTCCGAAGCGGCGCCCAGCACGGCGTGCGCGACGATCGGCGACAGCCGTATCTGCAGGCACTCGATTCCCCGCCCATGTCCTCGAACGCTGCCGGGTGCCATCCCGGCGACGATGTTGCCCCGCTGCCGGCCGTGGTCGTGGTCGACGAGCAGTCCGTCGCCCAGGTCAACGACCACCGTGAGGGCCGGGTACGGAACGGCCTGAAGGTCGACCTGGTCGCCGGTGCGGTCCCGGAAGCCGGCCATGCTGACCCCCGCCATCCGGGTGGGTGATGACGGGACCGCGATGTCCCACACGGCCGCGGCGTCGCGAAGCGACGACTGCGGACCTGAGCGCTGGGCAGATCTCATACCGCCAGGTTACGAGCGCTCAAGCAGTGGGAGGGCCGCAACATTTCTCCAAGACGCGATCCCGGACCGGTGACGACCCTGATGACACCCCGACCTCGACCCGGACGTCGACCCGGAAGGAAACCTCGTCATGCGCGACCCGATCGACCCGTTCACGCCAGCCGTCGAGCTCGCCGCGGCCATACGCCGCAAGGAGGTGAGCCCGCGCGAAGTGGCCGACTGTTATCTCGAGCGCATCGACGAGCTCGACCCCCGG
Source organism: Frankia sp. CcMO1 (assembly GCF_977945845.1). Classification (NCBI taxonomy): domain Bacteria; kingdom Bacillati; phylum Actinomycetota; class Actinomycetes; order Frankiales; family Frankiaceae; genus Frankia; species Frankia sp. CcMO1. Next base: position 9,841 of record NZ_CDWTMG010000098.1, on the reverse strand, counting down.
CTCAACGCGTTCTGCCATAGGGCGGATGACGACGTGCGCAAAGCCGCTTCTACCGCGGAGGATGCCGTGCTTCGGGCCGACTCGACCGAAGACCTCCCGCCGTTCCACGGCGTCCCGCTGCCGATCAAGGATCTCCTCGACGTCGCGGGCTGGCCCACGACCCACGGGTCCGCCGGCGCCAGCCGTGCACCAGCCGTGGCATCGGACCCGGTCGTGCGGCGGTTCGTGGACGCGGGATTCGTGCTGCTCGGCAAGACCACCACCTCCGAGTTCGGCGCCGTGCCCTTCACCGAGAGCCAAGCCCTGGGCATCTCGCGCAACCCGTGGGATCCGGACCGCACACCTGGTGGGTCATCGAGCGGCGCAGGCGTCGCTGTCGCCGCCGGCATGGCGCCCATCGCCCACGCCGAAGACGGTGGCGGATCGATCCGCATACCCGCGGCGTGCACCGGCCTGGTCGGGCTGAAACCCACCCGCGGCCTGGTCACCAACCTGACCGTCGAGAGCGAAGGACTCGCCACCAGCGGCGTGGTCACCCGTTCGGTGGCCGACACCGCGGCCGCCTTGGACGTGTTGGCCCGCCATGATCCGGCTGCGTGGTGGTCACCCCCCACGCAGCGGGCGACGTTCGCCAGGACGATGACGATGGCTGCACCGAAGGGGCTGCGGATCGGTGTGCTCGTCGACTCTCCGATCGACGGGCTCACCGTGGACCCGGCATGTGCCGAGGCGGTCACCATGACCCTTCGCACCCTGGAATCGGCCGGCCATCACGTCCTGGACGCCAACCTTCCGCTCCCCCCGTCCGACGAGCTGATCGCGGCGTTCACGACGATCTGGAACGTGGCCGGCGCCGGGATCGCGCTCACCGATCCAAGCCAGATCGAGCCCCACAATCGGGCCCTGCGCGAGGCAGCACGAGCGATCGACTCGTGGGCCTACGCAGAAGGGGTGAAGAAGACCCAAGACCTCTCGAGGCGCATCGTCGAAGCCTTCCGCGCCAGCTTCGATCTCCTCGTCACGCCTACGATGGCATGTCTCCCGCCACCCGTCGGTGCCTGGAGAGCAGGCACCGCCGACCATCCCCTGATGGCACTGCTCAACAGCTACCCGATGGCTGTGTTCACGTCACTGTTCAACGTAACCGGCCAACCGGCAATCTCGGTCCCGATCCATCACGACAGCGCCAGCGGACTGCCCGTCGGCGTCCAGATCGTCGCTGCACCATGGCGGGAAGACCTTCTCCTCCAGGTATCCCACACTCTCGAAGTCGCACACCCATGGTCCGACCGCCGGCCCACATAAGTAGTCGGATTCGTCAACTGGTCGGGAGTCGCGGGCCGTCGCCATGGGGATTCACGTGATGGTCGGGGGCGTTGTGGGACCGACCCTCATCCATCGAACCCTGGGAGGATGGGAGGCCCCTACGTCCTCGGCGAGTTGATGTCTCAGTTCGCTGGCCGCCTCCTGCAACCTGCGGACTTCGGCCTCGGTGAGCGGATCCTCGGCAAGCTTGTCGCCCTTGTCCCTGCTGGCGGCCACCAACGCATTGATCACTTCCATATAGCGGACCTTGGCTGCGACCGTCAAGAACATCCCACCTGCCCCTGAGCCGTAGTACCAGTCCTTGAACCCTTCCCGAAAACGCAGTAGGTCTTTCCGTGACGGGGCTTCGTGCGGTAGCCAGTATCGCGGCAAGCAGGCCGAAATTCGGAACAACTCCTGATATCGCTCCAGTCTCTTGTCCAGCAGCGTTCGATCGTAGGAATGCTTCAAATCCAACAGCATGCTTGACCGGGTTGTCAGGAAGGTCGCAATGGCGCCGGCCGCCACTCCGGCAGCGGTGGCAAGCAACGGGACCAATACAGCCATCGTCACGTCGTCCCCAAAGAGTCACGCCAGGCGAGCGCACCGGCGTAGCACGCGCAAGCCACTGTCCACGTTCCCCGAGACCCTATGGGCAATGGCACGAACCCGGCGGCCTGATCGCCAGGTTGAATGCCCGACCAAAGCCGAGCCCGGGAAACCAACGCTGGCGGTCACCAGATCGGGCGATCCGTCTCAACGACCGAGGGCCCTCGGTGACCTCCGACGCAACGCAGACCGCGACCGGGTGCCATGACGCCCGCGCCCGAGACGTCGGGCGACGTCGACGCCGTCCTCATCACCCGCGAACACTTCGATCACTTCGAGCCCGCACGGCTCTGAGCGCGCGTGCGGCCGTACTCGGCCAGGGCGTGGAACGCCGCCTTCGGCGACCAGGAGCCGTCCGGCAACACCCGCACGATCCCGCGCGCGGCAAGGTCGAAGTCGCGCTCGGCATCACCGGTGGTGGGCAGGTGCCGGCTTGCGAAGGTATACACGAACGCCGCGTCCACCCCGCCGGCCTCATAGTCGCGCAGCAGATCCAGGAGGTACAGGGCCTGGCCCTCCTCATCGCGCTCAAGCCCCGGGCTGAGCTTCGAGGCCCGGCCGTGGTCGTCGTACGTCACGGGCTCCGCGACGCCCGCGACGCTCCCCGCGCCGCGGAACGTGCAGCAGCCGAACTCGGTCGCGGCGTACGGCTTCCCCTGGGCCACCGCCGCCGCGAGCGTCTGCGGGAACGCCGCGGCGTTGGACGCGTCACGGCATCCGGCGTCGCTCGCGATGATGTCGAACGGCGCCCAGTCCACGGCCTCCAGCGGGATCGAGGCGTACCCGATGGGCCCGCCGAACCGCTCCCGCACCGCAGGAACAGCCTCGGCCAGGAAGTCGCGCACGGCGGCCTGCGCGGTCGGGACCGCCGCGCGTATGCGAGTCGGGTCGGTGAGCAGGGCTATGCGCTCGGCCAGGTCGCGACCGGGCAGGAAGCCGTCCGTGACCATGGCGATCTCGGAGCCGGTGAGGTAGACGACCGACGCTCCGCTCCGGCGTATCCGCTCGGCTCGCTCGGCGCCGTCGAGCACGAACGCCATGAGTCCGTCGCGGTCGAGGCCATTGGTGAACGGGCAGTACCACACCTCGAGCCCGGCCTCGGCCGCGAATCGCGCGGCCAGCTCGAGCCGGTCCTGGACGCCGCCGGTGATGCGCACCGCGTCGCAGTGCAGCTCGTCGCGGATGAGGCGCAGTTCGTGTCGCACGGTCTCCGGGTCCCACGGCTCATGGGTCGTGGACCCAGCACTGACGAACCCGGTGTCGTAGTTCATGCCGAACGCGCGCATGAGTTGGCTCCCCTCTCGCTCGGAAGGCACCCCAGACACCCTTTAGGGTACGCCGAGTACCTTATAGACATGGGCGCGAGGCGCAGGAGCGAGGAGTGGAACAGGGCGGCGCGCGCCTCGGCGGCCCGGACCGGACTCAGAGCCTGCGTCCTCGCCCACGGCTGGTCAGCGCTGCATCCTCGGATCCTCGGTGGGGTCTGCATACATGCGCGGGCAATCACGATCGATCGCATCGGGGCGCAGTTCGTAGTGCCAGGGTTCGTTCCGGTAGATCTGGCACAGCCCGTACTCGGCACCATGCCTGGACAGCCACGCCGTCGCATCGGAGTGCCCGATGTCGACCGCGTCCCCCGACACGTGAGGTGACGTCGCCGCAGTGGCCACCCACCGGGCTGCCTCGTCCTCGGACCCGTACTCGGAGATCGCCTCGCGAAGAAGCTGATTCTGGTACTCCGGGGATCGCCAGCCGCTACTGACGTAGAACCTGACTCCGTCGTCCGGGACGACGCCGTCGGCCTCGCCAAGCGCACCACGACGCTCGCTGCGAGGGGAATCCCGAGGTGACGCGACCGGGGGGACGACGCGGACGGAGACGACACGGAGGACACGGACGAGGGCTTCAGCAACTGGTGGCAGAGGCCCGCCGTGATCGCTGCCATGACGACTATCAGGCCGACGAGAAGGAGCCGGCGAATCCGGCGGATCGCCTTTCGGGCCGGTGATAGGACTTGAGTCATACTGCCAGTGAAGGCAGCGTGGTGTTGCCAGCGGGTTGTGTGGATTTCGATATGCCGGCGATATTCCCGGGGGCCGGTACAGGGCCAGTACACCCGGTGGGCGGCGGAACTCGTCCCGACCGCGCCAGACGCCGCGACCGGCGGTAGTGCGGGCCCTACCCGAGGAGGGTCCGGATCTCGGCGAGCTCCTTGGTCTGACCGTCCACGATCTTCTGGGCCAGCGTCTTGGCCGCGGGATCGGTGCCTCGGGCGGTCTCGGTCCTGGCCGTGGCGATCGCACTCTCGTGATGAGCGATCATCATGGTGAGGAACATGCGGTCGAACGCCTCGCCCTTCATCCCGGACAGCTCCGCCATGTCCCCGTCGGACCTCATCCCGAGCATCGACTCGCCCAGGTCCCCACTGTGGTCGGTCATCGGCATGCCCCACCGCTGCATCCAGGCCGTCATCGTCCGGATCTCCGGGCCCTGGGCGGCCTCGATCCGCTTCGCGAGGGGGCGCACCTTCGGGTCCGTCGAGCGGCCCGGGACCAGCTTAGCCATGTCGATCGCCTGCTGGTGGTGAGCGATCATGAAGGTGGCGAAGGTGGAGTCGGCGGTGTTGGACGGCGACGCGGAGGCCGTCGGCACGGCTCCGGACGAGCCGGAATCGTCGTCAGAGCCGCAGGCGGCCAGGACGCCGATCAAAGTCAGGGCGATCATGCCGGTCACAGCCGTGCGAGCGTGGGACACGGGTCGGGTCTCCTTCTTCCGTCAGGTGGTTTGGAGCGCCCCCAAGCATCAGTGGCGGAAGCCATGGATCTGACGGTGGATCGATGAAGGTTTCCTCAAGAATCGGACACCGGCTGGCCCGACTGTACGAAACGGTTTCGTTCTCCGGCGGGTTGGTGCTAGCGTTTCCACGTGTACGGAACGGTTTCGTTTCGAACGTCGCCGCCAGGTTGCCAGGGAGGGGAGGAAGCAGATGGACTCGGTGACCGTGGCGACGAAGGCCGACCGCCGGACGGCGATCTGTGAGGCAGTGTTCGAACTGCTCGGCGAGGTGGGGTACGACCGGATGTCGATGGACGCCGTCGCGGCGCGGGCACGTGCCAGCAAGGCGACGATCTATCGCATCTGGCCGAACAAGCCTGATCTGGTGATGGACGCGATGACGCACCGGTTCGGTGAGGCGACGGCGCCGGCCGACACCGGTTCGCTGCGGGGGGATCTCGTCTCGCACATGCGGCGGGCCTGCGGGCTCGCGTGCGGCGAGGACGGTGCGGTGATGAGCGGGCTGTTGAGCGCGGCCGCGCGTAACCCGGACCTCTCCCGCGTCCTGCATCATCACCTGTACGAAGCGAAGAAGCAGGTGTACGACGTGATGATCGCGCGAGCGGTCGCCCGGGGGGAACTCGCCGACGGCACCGATGCCGGCCTGCTCCACGAGCTCGTGCACGCCCTGATCATGGCTCGCCGGATGTCGGAGCTCGGTCCGCTGGACGACCCGTACGCCAACCGCGTGGTCGACCAGGTGCTCCTGCCGGTGCTGCGACAGGCCGCGTCCACGGGCAACGACCCCCAGGGCACGACGCCCTAACCCGTACCAAACCCTTTCACGGTGCCGTCCCAGCGTCGGGACGCGGCACGGATCCCGCGCGCCCTGAAACGGATGCGCGCCCTTTCTGGAGGGACACGAAAGTGACTGACACGTCGCTTGGCTCGGCTGCCACCGAGCCTTCATCGGCCGCCGCGGAGGCGACCGTCGACCCCCGGCGGTGGTGGGCGCTCGGCGTCATCGCCATCGCCCAGCTCATGGTGGTCCTGGACGCCACGGTGGTGAACATCGCGCTGCCGTCGGCGCAGCGGGCACTCGACATCTCCGTCGCGGACCGCCAGTGGATCATCACCGCCTACACCCTGGCGTTCGGCGGCCTGATGCTCCTCGGCGGCCGGATCGCCGACTACTTCGGCCGCAAGCGGACGTTTCTGGTGGGCCTGATCGGCTTCGCCGGGGCCTCCGCCCTCGGCGGCGCCGCCACGAACGCGTTCACGCTGTTCAGCGCCCGGGGCCTGCAGGGCGCCTTCGGTGCGCTTCTGGCACCGGCCGCACTGTCACTGATCACCGTGACGTTCACCGAATCCAAGGAACGGGCCAGGGCGTTCGGCGTCTACGGCGCCGTCTCCGGTGGTGGTGCGGCGATCGGCCTGCTCTCCGGCGGCCTGCTCACCGAGTACGCGACCTGGCGGTGGTGCCTGCTGGTGAACATCCCCGTCGCGCTGCTGGCCTTCGCGGCCGCCGTTCCCCTGGTGCGGGAGAGCCGGGCGCACGGTGACACCCGCTACGACCTGCCCGGTGCCGCGCTCGCCACGACGGGGCTGGCAGCACTGGTCTACGGCTTCACCAAGGCCGCGACCGACGGGTGGAGCGCCGGCGTCACGGTGGCATGGCTGGTCAGCGCGGCCGCCCTGCTCGTCGGCTTCGTCTCCTGGGAGGCGCGCACCGCTCACCCGCTGCTGCCGCTGCGGGTGGTGCTGGACCGGAACCGGGGCGCGTCGTTCCTCATCTCGGTCCTGGTGGGTGCGGCCCTGCTGGGGATGTTCCTGTTCATGACGTTCTACCTGCAGCAGACCATGGGCTACTCGGCGCTGCGCAGCGGCGTCGCGTACCTGCCGTTCTCCGGTGGGATCATCGTCGCGGCCGGTATCGCGGCGCAGCTCCTGCCGAGAGTCGGGCCACGGGTGATCATGTCAGTCGGCGGCGTCCTCGCCACCGGCGGAATGCTGTGGCTCACGCGGCTCGACCTCGACTCGTCCTACAGCACGGACATCCTGCCGTCGTTCGTCGCGATTGCCCTCGGCATGGGGTTGATCTTCGTGCCGCTCAGCAGCACCGCGCTGACCGGTGTGGCCGAGCACGACGCCGGCGTCGCCAGTGCCATGGTGAACACGACGCAACAGATCGGGGGGTCGTTGGGGACCGCGCTGCTCAACACCATCTTCACGACCGCCGCGGCCGACTACTTCACCGGTCACGGCACGGCGCAGGTGCAGCAGGCAGAGGCGGCCATCCACGGCTACAACGTGGCCTTCACCGCGAGCGCCGTGCTCCTCGCGGTGGCGACCGTGCTGGTGGTCCTCTTCATCCGCGGCGGAACCGGTCCGACGACGTCGGACGACGCCGGCCTGGCCGACGAGCAGCTGGTGCCGGTGCCGGCCATCTGAGGACGGCGAGGCCCGGACGCCCGACCGGCCGGGAGGTTCCGGAAAGGACTGCGGGGAACCGTCGCACGCCCGTGCGGCGGTTCCCCGCAGTCCACCGCGCACGCGAGAAGGGACGGCGAGGCCCTGCTCTCGCTCACCACCGTGGCACCCGGCGCCGACTGGGCCGTCGCCGGCCGCGAATCGGCGGTGATCTCGGTGCTGGTCGACGGAAGGCGCCGGACGGACCTCGTGATCCCCGGCGGCCGCTCCGTCCGGCGTGACCTGGGAATCGGTCCCGTCACCCGGGGAACTCACCGGGTCTCGATCGTCTTCCACGCCGCCGCGTCCCCGGCCGGAGTGGACCGCGCGATCGTGTCTCGTCCGGTCCTGACGGTACGCGGGCCGCGGGACCGCGGCTACGACGTCGCTGCCCACGCGCCGATCGTGGTGGGCCGCACGCTGGCGCTCCTCGGCTCGCCGTACCAGAACGCCACCACCGACGCCCCCCTGCTGGCCTGGCACGAGACGACGGCGGCCACCGCGCCCGGGCACCGCACCATCGAGTACTCGATCGTGTGGAGCAACGAGGACGGCGGCACCGACACACCCGCCTTGATGGCGCGCTGGGGCCGCACGACCGACATCGAGTGGATCTATCGCGTCGAGCTGGACGAGGCAGGCCGGCGGGTGAGCGGCGGCGACGCGTACCAGGCGGCCAATCACGCCACGCTCCGGTTCACCGGCAGGTACGCCGGTGAGCATCCGCTGCTGCAGACCTGCACGGTCAACAACAACATGTGCGACGCCGTCACCCCGGACGCCTCCCTGCAGTTCCTGCTCGGTGCGGACGACACGCGTCCGGCCGACCGGGCGCGCGAGGTCCTGATGGACCGGCATCCGTGGACGTATCCGGTAATGGCCGCGGAGCAACTGCGCGAGGGCAAGATCGAGCCACTGCCCGACCCGTCGACGCCGCAGGTGGGCGACCCCCGGACGTACCTGTGGATCGAGGTCGACAAGGACACCGGCGCGGCCACCGGGACGGGTGCCGCCGCGGGCCTCACGGTCGGCGTCACGCTGAAGGGCGATCCGGCGCCGTACCGCTCCGACCACGGGCAACCGACCTGGTCCATCGCCCGCGACGACCCCGCCGCGACCACGGTCGAACTGCCCGCCGGGACGACCGGCGACGACATCGCCGAGATCATCGCCATCCGGCAGCCGATGGGATCGGGCGACAACGGCGCGCCGGTGAACGTCACCGGCATCAACCGCGCGTTCTTCCTCGACGCGGCCTACCGGCCGATGCGCTCCTTCCTGAGCGAGCGCGCGGCGCTCACGCTCACCGCCGGGCAACCGACGGCCGTGCTCCATCGGTCGGAGTGAGGCCGAACCTCACGCTGCCGAGGTTCGCCCACGTATTCGGTGTGGCCACGGGCAGCGGAAACGTTTAAGCACACCGAAAACGTGGGCGAACTCAGCTACGACCTAGTGACCGCGGCGGCCGAACTCGTGGCGGAGGACGTCGCGGGCGGCGGCCGTGCCGAGCCTCTCGCCGTGCACGGAGGCGCTGCGGTAATGCACACCGGCCCAGACCCTCGCCTCGACAAGCTCCGCCAGGGCTGCGGAAAGGCTCTCGTAGTGGCGGGTCGTGCCGGAATCCGCGCTGTGGGCGCTGAACGAGACGTCGTCGCGACCGAAGAACGCGCGCAGGCCCGCCACGGTCCCCGCCGTGAAGCAGGCGTGCCCGGACGGGTACTCCGGCGACGGCGCCGTCACCCGCAGCGGCGTCCAGGCCGGGTCGGCGGCGGTGGCCGGGTTGCCGTCCGTGTCAGCCAGCGGGATCGCGGTCACCGGACGCCAGAAGCTCCAGAACTTCTTCTGCCGGTAGCAGGCGACGAGTGCGTCGACGGCGGCCAGGTCCACCATCGCGAACAGGCGGGCCGTCTGCAGGGTCCCGAGCCGGTGGCTCGCCGCGAGCCCTCGCTTGATCTGCCACTCCACCAGGCGCGGATCGTCCCACCAGATCGCCGCCTCGGTCTGATCCGGCGTGCGCACCGTACTGGTGGCCGAGCCGAGTGCCTTGACCTCGTTGAGGTCGCGCGCGTAGGCGGCGCTGGCGAGCGCCGGCGGCCCCGGCGCGCGGAAGGCCTCGGGGTTGCGGATTGCGAACGGCTTCAGGCTGGCGAACCAGGCGCCGGTCTGGAGGAAGCCGGGCGGGGTCGGCCGCCACTGGCCCGGGGCGCTGCCGACGGGCCAGGTCGCGTCGGAGAAGGCGCCGTCGTCGCGGCGAGCGCCGATCATGGCTGCGGCGGCAGCCTCGCCGACGGCGACGCCGCCGCGCTCCGCGGGGCCGTCGGGGATCGCGGCGAGCGACTCGTCGTACCGCGCCCGCAGGGATTCCGCCTGGGCGGGGAAGAGCGAGAGGAGCACCCGGTAGGCCGCGGCTGCGACGGCGGCTGGGGCCGAGTCGCCGGGCCGGGTGCGGGGTGCGATCAGGAACGGCTCGTACGGGGTGCCGGCGATCGCGTTGACCGCGTCGTACACGGCGCCCTGCACCATCGCGAAGCTGCGGGTGGTGGCGGTCGGCGACTGCCGGGCGACGTCGAAGATGGCGGTCTCGGCGTAGGTGTTCCAGGCGATGACGGCGCCCGGCACCGCGTCGCCGGGCGGGGCGCCGGGCGGGGCGGCGGGCCGGGCCTGCGCCGCGGCGGACGTCGAC
>NZ_CDWTMG010000097.1:0-16079 GCF_977945845.1 Frankia sp. CcMO1 | reverse complement strand
CTGAGCGAATCTCCCATCCGTGATGCCCGATTGGCCGCTGTCGCCATGCTCTGGAACATATGCGCAGCCCGAGTCCAAGGTGTTTCGTATCGTGCACGACTTTGCACAATGCGTGGCCGTAGGCTGAACAACTGGTAGCGCAGCTCGCCTGGCTACCGTCGCGCACCTGTAGAAATCGGGAGAATGCCGTGGGGGAGTCCCGGGCCGGCGTTGTGGGCGATGTGTCCCGGCACGTCGTCCGGTTGGGGGATAGGGACCTGGAGCCGGCGGCCGCGCCGGATGGCCGAGCCCAACCGGATGCGCGGCACGGGACGCCGGTACATGAGGCGGCGGGGTCCGTCCCTCTCGACCTGACGAGCTTCGTCGGGCGCCGGGACGACGTCGCCCACGTCCGGCGCCTGTTGTCGTCGTCGCGACTGGTGACGCTGACCGGCGGCGGGGGGGTGGGAAAGTCCCGGCTGGCGAGGCACGTCGCGACGTGCGTGCGGCGTGCGTTCCCTGACGGCGTATGGGTCGTGGACCTCACCGAGGTCCGCGCCACCGACGAATGGCAGGCGCTCTCGTCGCAGGACCCGTCCACGGCGGCACGGCAGATCGCGGCCGTCCTGGGAGTGCGTGACCGGTCCGGGCAGATGCCGTTGGAGGTGCTGACGGCGCACATCGAGAAGCGGCGCCTGCTCCTCCTGCTGGACAACTGCGAGCGTCTGCTCCCGGGCTGCGCGGTGCTCGTGGGCGCGTTGCTGCGGGCCTGTGCCCACCAGCGGATCCTCGCGACCAGCCGTCAGCCTCTCGACGTGGGCGGGGAGGTGATCATCCCGGTGGCGCCGTTGCCCGTTCCGGGGGAGGGAGCCGAGGCGAACACCGCCGAACTGGGCCGGAACGACGCCGTGGCACTGTTCACGGCGCGGGCGGGGTCCGTGCTGCCCACGTTCGCCCTCGACGGGACGACGGCCGGGCCGGTGGCCGGGATCTGCCGCCGGCTGGACGGGCTGCCCCTCGCGATCGAGCTGGCCGCCGCGCGCGTGCGGGTGCTGGCACCGCAGCAGATCCTCGACCGGTTGGACGACCAGATGGCGGGGCGGCTCACGCTGCTGAGCGGGGGTAGCCGGAGCGCCCCTGTCCGGCAGCAGACGCTGCGGGCCTGCATCGACTGGTCCTACGACCTGTGCACCGAGCCCGAGCGCGTGCTGTGGGCGCGGCTGACGGTGTTCGTCGGCGGGTTCGAGCTGGACGCCGTCGAGGGCGTCTGCGCCGACGAGGCCCTGCCCGAGTCGGACCTGCTCGACTTGGTCACCACCTTGGTCGACAAGTCGATCCTGGTCCGTCACGACCACGGGCAGGTCGTGCGCTACCGGATGCTGGATCTCATCCAGGAGTACGGGCAGGCCCGGCTGCGGGAAGCGGGGGAGCAGGCAGTTCTGCGGCGCAGGCACCGCGACTGGTACGAGCGCTTCACGGCGCGGGCCCGTGACGACTGGCTCGGCCCGCATCAGGCCGACGCCGTGGCGCGCCTCTCCCGTGAGTCCGCCAACCTCCGGGCCGCGATCAAGTTCAGTCTCGCCGAGCCGCACGAGGCCGAGCACGCCGTGCGCGTCGTCCTCGCGCTCCCGGTCGTGTACTGCCAGGCCATGGGCATGCTGCCCGACGCGCTGAACTGGCTGGATCTTGCCCTCGCGCGGGTGACCGCACCGACGGCGGTGCGCGCCAAGGCGCTCATCCGGGCGGCGCACCTGGCGTTCGGGATCGGCGACCTGGCCGCGGCGGCGCGGTTGCAGCGTGAGGGGGAAGATCTGGCCCGGCGGCTGGATGCACCGGCCGAGCTGGCCTACGCCGCCCACATGTCGGGCCTCATCGCGCTGGGCGACGGCAACCTGGTCGCCGCGACAGAGCTCGAGGAACGGGCGCTGACGATGCTCGCGTCGGTGCCGGACCCGGGGCAGGAACTGCGGCTGACCGTGCTGACCGCACTGTCGTTGATGGCCGGGCTCGCCGGGGACCGCGACCGGGCGGAGGCCTGCCGCCAGGACGTCGACGCGATCTGCGGGCGCGATGGCGACCGCTACTACCGTTCGAGATCTCACATGGCGTGCGCGCTGGCCGCGTGGGGTCGGCGCGATCTCGCGGACGCCGCCGAGGAGGCTTCGGCGAGTCTCCGGCTCATCCGGGAACAGGGCGGGTCCGGCGCGTCGGGTTCTGCGTCGGGTTCATGGGACCTGATGGTGCTGCGATTGAACCTCGAGATCCTCGCCTGGGTGGCGGCCGCGAGGCGCGAATTCAAGCGCGCCGCCACGTTGCTGGGCGCGTGTGAAGCCCTGCGCACCCAACTCCGCCAATCCGTCGCCACGCTCCGGCACATGGCTGACCACCACGAGGCATGCGCCGTCCGGACGCGAGAGGCCATGGGCGCGGCGGCGTTCGACGCGGCCTGCCGGCAGGGGCAGGGCCTCACGCACAATGCCATGATCGCCGTCGCGCTGCGGGAACGAACTGCGACGGCACCGACGACGGGATCCGGATCGGCGACGCCGTCGGGATCGTCCCCGACGGCGTCCTCCTCCGCGGTGGCGTCAGTGGCGTCGGCCCGGAACTCTCCGACGCCACTGACGCCCCGGGAGCAGCAGGTCGCCGAACTCATTGCCGAGGGACGGAGCAACAAGGAGATTGCGGCGACTCTCGTCATCTCCCAGAGGACCGCGGAGGGTCATGTGGAGAACACACTGACGAAGCTGGGCTTCACCTCCAGGGCCCAGATCGCCGCATGGGCGACCGGGCGGCAGCGGGATCTGTAACGGGATGGGCAGGGGTGGGATGGGCACACGTGTTGGCGGGCCGGCCCGCGGTGCTCGGTTCGCCAGTGCGAGGGGGCTGGCAAACCGAGCGGTCGCCCGCCCGCTTGTCTCGAGGCGGGCGACCGGCCGCTCCCGATGGGGGAGATCGGCATGACTTGACTCTGCCTCGCGGCGGCACCGGGGGGACCGGGAGAAATACCTATCCTTGCCCGTGTCCCGCGTAGGGGGCTGAGTTCCGCCAGGCCCTGTGTCAGAGCCTGTCCTGGAATTCAGGCTCTCAGACGCGCGACACCGGGGGCCGGGACGGCGCCGTCCTGGTCGCCACCGTGAGCCGGACCTGGCGGCGGTACTCGGCCGCCGCCCGCGGGTTGAGGGAGAGCGCGCCGGCGTAGTAGGGCGCGGGCTCGTTGAAGTAGGCCTCGTACGCCAGGTTCTTCGCCTGCTGCCGGAAGAAGCCGAACATCTTCTTGACGTACAGGGGGTTGTCGCCGCCGTTGTGGCCCGCCCACGCGGTTCCCGGGTAGACGCCCCACTCCGGGACGCTGAGCTTCTTGCCGTGGCCGCGGGCGAACCCGGCCCAGAACCTCAGACCGAACGCCCCGTTGTAGTGCGCGTTCCAGTCCGCCTCGGTGCGCACGCCCGGCCAGCCGTCGTACGAGTCGACGCCGACGATGTCGACGTATCGGTCGCCGGGGTACGCGCGCCGCGTGTCGATGCCGAGCGGCGAGCGGCCTCGGTTCACGTTCCAGTCCCAGCGCAGCGCCGGGGCGGTCCGCTCGGCGGAACGCTGCACCTGACGCCAGCAGGCGGCGAAGGTCTCGGGGCTCCGGGCCGACCACGCGTACCAGTTCCCGTTGAACTCCCAGCCGAGGCGCACGATCGTGCGGCCCGACATGCCCGCCGCCCGGATCCGGGTGCCGAACCTCCGCCACCAGCCGTTGTACGCGCCCGCGGCGCAGGCGCGCAGTGACGTCCCGGCCTTTTCGGGGAACGGCGGCAGGCCGAGCACGACGGTCTGCGACGACCGCTTCCAGCGGTCGTAGAGCCAGGTGGAGTTCGTGACCTCGCGCCAGGTGCTGCGGGCAGGCCAGGTGACGACGACGTCCGTGCGGGCGCCGCGCCACGAGCCGAACGACGTCACGGCCGCCGCGTTGTCGCCGGGGATGAAGACGCCGCTGGGCCAGCCGAGGGTGGGCCGGGCTGTCAACGCCGAGGTGGTCGCTGGGCCTGTCGAGCTTGCGGACGCAGCCGAGGTGGGCGCCCCGGCCGCCACGGCGGGGACGGCGATCACGGCGACTGCCGCGGCGGCAACGGAGCCGCCGACCAGCGAGCGGACGATCGGCGCGAACAGCTTGCGGGGCACGCAGCGACCCTTCGACGGGGATGGGGGGTGCGGGTGCCTGGCCGTCGGGGGGGTCGGCCCGGCACCCGCACGTCAAGCCCGTCGGCGCACGTGGCGAGGTCATGAGGCGTCGAGTGACGAGTGGTCGTCCGGACGGGTGCCCGCCGTCCGGGGGAGGCGATCGCGGGGAGCGGTCCTCCAAAGCAATCAACCGACTGAGTCGCGCCTGGACCCGGTTCCCGGGTCCGCACACGACTGAGTCGCGCCTGGACCCGGTTCCCGGGTCCGCACACGACTGAGTCGCGTTGAGACCCCGAAAAGGGGTCGAAACACGACTCAGTCGGCGGAAGGTGGATCAGTTCAGGCGAAGCTGGGCTCGGGCCAGGACGCGGTGTCGCGCCGGGCCCAGTAGCGCAGGCTGCGCCTGGCGATCTCGGCTGCGTCGGGCGGCGTCCCCACGCCGAGGGCCGCCAGTTCGGGGTGTGACGTCGGCAGCGGCCCGTCGGCCGGGATGGTCGCCGCGAAGTACGCGACCTGACCGGCAAGCTCCGCGCGGGCGGATTCGTCGGTGACGCTGGCCCAGGCCTGTTCGAGCGCCGGGCCCCACAGCAGGGTGGGCAGGTCGGCCGCGTAGCCGAACTCGTCCGCCACCTCCAGGGCGATGTCGACGACGTCGGCGAGCGTCAGGGCCGCCGGGCCGCAGGTGATCCAGTACTCGGAGCCGACCGCTCGCGCTCGCACCGTCGCGGCCACCGCGGATGCGACGTAGTCCACCGGCACGAGGTCGACGGCGGCGTCCGGCGGGAACGGGATCACGGGCAGCCGGCCGCGGAGGAACCGCGCGGCCATCTGGTAGAACCCGCCGAACGCGGAGATCGCGCCGGTCCGCGAGTGACCCACGACGATCGAGGGGCGCAGGACCGCGTGCGGGATGCCGGCCTCACGGATGGCGTCCTCAGCCTCCAGGGCCTGGCTCGTGTACCTGGCGGCGCACTCGGCGAGAGGGCCGTCGGCGGGCAGGCCAAGGCACGCCGAGCTCACCTGGTAGTAGGGGACGCCGGCGTGGGCGGCCAGCTTGACCAGCCGGGGGGTGCCGTCGACGTCGGCCGGGCGGGACGGCGCCGACGTGGCGCCCGGTGCCGCGACCGGGGCGACGTTCACCACCTCGTCGATGCCGTGGACGAGATCGAGGTAGGCGGCAGTGGACAGGCCCAGTTGGGGCCGGGAGGCGTCCCCGGGGAGGGTGGCGACGATCCCGTCCCCGGGCAGGGGTCCGTGGCCGAGGCACAGTGGCTCGATCGTGGGATCCGCCGCGAGCTGGCGGAGGAGCTCCTGACCCACGACACCCGAGGCGCCCGCCAGCAGAACCTGCCGTTTCGTCAGGTGCGCGGGCATGGTCGGTCCTTTCCGAAAGAAAGGTCGCGGGTGCCATGGAAATACTCAGCCACCGGTCGCGGCCGGAATGTCGCCGCCAAGCCGCGATAACCGCAGGACTCCAATAGGCGCCGATCTACGGAGTGTGAATGTACATACATCAATGAGTGATGTCCAACTCGCATCGGAGCCATTGGGGCGGAAGCGTCCAATGCGTGACGAGTTACCGATGTGGTTCGTTTTCTCGCAGGTCAGCAGGGCTGTCCGTGGATCCGGACGTACCCGTGGACAGCGAATGCATAGCTGTCTGGCAGGCGTTGCGCAGGACGCTCCCGGGGCTTTGTCAGGAAACCCCTCCACCTTAGGTGATGTCGGAATTAACCGGCACAACCGAAAACGGATCGACCGTTCCGGTCGACCACGAGAAGGAGGCCCACAATGCCGAGCATCCTCCCCGTTCAGCCCACGCCGCGCCGTCCCAAGAAGAGGACTCCGAAGCCGAAGCTGCCGAAGCGCGGCTGACGCGCGCGTCTCGTCGATGGACAAGGGGCCGGTGAGCGGAGGCGCTCACCGGCCCCTTCCCTGACCGGAGGGTGTGGAGATGGGTGCGGAAGGCGTGATGGAGCGGGAGGCCGTCGGAACCCCCGAGACCGCCGAGCTCGATGATCCGCCCGGCCTGCCGTGGCGGGCGGCGCTGGCGAGGTTCTGGCCGCTCACGGAGGGCATGCGGTGGCCGATGATCGCGGCCGTGGTGGGGTACATCATCGCGGCGATCGCGGACGCCGTGATGATCGACATGTTGTCCAGCGTCGTCGACGACGCGCTGAGCGCCGGCGACCTCGGCGCCTTCTGGGGGCCCGCGTTCGTCTGGGCGGGGGTCGCGCTCGCGGCCGCGGCGGTGACGTTCGCGGCCTCGATGCTGACCGCCGTCTCGGCGGAGTTCTTCAGCCTGCGGCTGCGCGCGAAGGCGCACTCGCACCTGCTGACCGTCCCGCCGCACGCGCTCAACGACCAGGACCTCGGCGACCTGCTCTCGCGGCTGACGGACGACGTCGACGACGTCGAGCACCTGGTCGTCACGGGTGTGGTCGACGCGATCGCCAATACGGTGACGGCGGTCGTGTTCGTCGTGGCCGCGGTCTGGCTGCGATGGGACCTCACCCTCGTGGTGCTGGCGGGCGCACCGCTGATCTGGATGGTCAACCGGCGCCTGTCGGCCCGGTCCAAGGAGGTGTCCCTCGACGAGCGGGTGGCGCACGGCCGGCTGACCGCGACGCTCGAGGAGAGCCTGGCGAACCTCGCGCTGGTTCAGGCGTACAACGCACAGCGGATCGAGGGCGGGCGCCTGGATCAGGCCGGGCGGTGGCTGGTGCGGGCACGGCTGCGGGAGCGCATGCTCGACTCCACCCACGGGCCGGTCATGGAACTCCTCCAGACTGCCGCGCTGCTCAGCGTGATGGGCGTCGGGGTATACGACATCGCCACCGGCCGGCTCACGGTCGGCGGCATGCTCGCCTTCGTCACGTACCTCGGCTTCCTCTACCCGCCGCTGACGGCGCTCGGCCAGATGGGGATGTCGGCGTCCGCCGCCGGCAGCGCCGCGCTGCGCCTGGTCCAGGTGTTCGATCTGGCCCCCGTGGTGAGCGACCCTCCCGGCGGGCGGCTGGTCGCCCCGCGCGGTGGGCTCCGGGTGGAGGGCGTGACCGTCGGCAGCGGCCACCGCATGATGCTCCGCGACGTCAGCTTCGACGTCGCCGCCGGCGAGCTGCTGTTCGTCACCGGCCCCAGCGGCGCCGGAAAGTCCACCCTGGCCTCGACGCTGGTCCGGTTCCGGGACCCGGCGGCGGGCCGGATCCTGCTGGACGGCACGGACCTGCGGCAGTACAGCCTTGCCGCCTTGCGGCAGGCGGTGACCCTGCTGCCCCAGGAGCCGATGATGATCGACAGCTCGGTGGAGGCCAACGTGATGTACGGCGTCCCCGATGCCTCGCCGGAGGCAGCGCGCGCCGCCGCCCGGGCCGCGGCCGCGGAGACGTTCATCGGCCGGTTGCCCGACAGCTGGCGCACCCGCGTCGGTCAGCGGGGGCGGATGCTGTCCGGCGGGCAGCGGCAGCGGATCGCGCTCGCGCGCGCCCTGCTGCGGGGCAGCCCGGTGCTCGTCCTGGACGAGCCGACGACCGGGCTGGACCGCGAGAACGCCCAGGCCCTGATGCGCACGGTGCGCGAGCAGGCCGGACGCCGGACGGTCATCATGATCAGTCACGACCTGGAGCTGGCGAGGTTCGCCGACCGCGTGCTGGTGTTGGCGGACGGCCGGGTGCAGGCCTGGGGAACCCCAGCGGACCTGGGCCTGGTTGAGCAGGGTTAGCTCGTGTAAGCGGGGTGATTCGGCGGGAATCCTGCTCGAATCACCCCGCGTACGCGAGCTAACCCTTCGTTCGGACGTCCGGGGCCGGTGCTCCGGTGACGTCGAGCGACATCACCGTCCGGCGCGAACAGAGCGCCTGGAAGCAGGGTCCTTCCGCGGTGACGTACTGGGCGGCGTCCAGCATCGCGACCATCCGCTGCGACGCCGCGAACGTCGCCGGTGCGTTGTCCTGGAGGACGCAGGTCACGGCTCGATCCGCGCCGCGGACCGCGTCGACGGCCAGGCCGGCGACGGACTCGAGCAGTTGCGGCAGGCTCGTGACGGCGGCCGAGCCGAGGCCGGGCAGCCGCGGGAACGGGACGTCGGGGACGGGAACGGGGCTGGGTTCGTCGTCACGTGGCAACGGCGGGCTCCTGGCTCCGCAGGCGGTGCTGGAGGCACCCAGGCCCGCAGGCACCGGTCGCAGCACTGGACTTGGCCGCCCGGGCCGACGTCGAGACTACCGGATGCGCGGGACGGCAGAGGCTGGGTCTGCTGGGGGTGGAGGGACTGCGGACGTGCCGCGCGGCATCGGGCCACGTATTCGATCCCGATCGAGGGGCCCGACGGGCAGCGTCCGGCCGGGAAAGGGAGGATGCTTGACCCGTAGTCACTGTGGCGTCTCTCGCCGTACGCCCCTCGGTCAGCACTCCGTGAAGCCGCGCGCGGTGTCCGGCAGGTCAGGCCCCAGAGAGGGAGGTCGCGTCATATGTCGGAACCCGAGTCCGGGCGACCTTCCGTATCGGATCTGCCCCGGGCATTCACGAATTGTGTCGACGCCGTCCGCGAGACCGTCACCGCTATCCACCTCGCCACGGCGGATCTGGACGGCGGCGACACCGGCGTCGCGGAGCCGACCGGTGTGCCGCCGGTTCCGCTGCTCACGACGAACGCCGACGGTGCAGTCCTGGAGGCGAACACGGCCGCCGCGGACCTGCTCCGCCTGAACGCTCCACAGGCGCGTCGCAAGCCCGTCTTCAGTTTCATGGCCGGTGAGGCACGTCGTTGCGGCCGCGACCTCCTCGGCGAGGCCGTCCGCGGCGGTGACGCGATCGAGGGACGCTTGAGCATCGTCCCGCGCGGCGGCGGTGAGGTCCCCTGCCAGGTGACCCTCGTCCCCGCTGCCGCCACGGGCGACGACCGGGCCGCGGTGATCCGCTGGCTGATCAAGCCGGCGCCTCCCGATCCGGGTGCCGACGACGCCGGCTACCGGGCGGCCCTGACCGAGCTGTGCCGCCTCGGGGTCGGGAACGGCGACCTGCGTGGCCAGTTGCGCCGCCTCACGGAGCTGGCGAGCAGCGCCGTCCCCGGGGTGGAGGCGGCGTCCGTCCTCGTGGGCGAACCCGCCGCGCCCGCACTGGTGGCGACGTCGTCCTCGCTGGCTCAGTCCGGTGACGGCGTGCAGCACCTGGCGGGCGCAGGCCCGGCCTTCGACGCGTTCCGGGGGATCCGGGCCACCGGCAGCGGCGACCTCGCCGATGACCCGCGGTTGGGCCCGCCGGGTCGCGACCCCGATTCGTACCCGGTCCGCAGCTGCCGTGCCTTCCCGCTCGAGCTGGACGGGGCCGCCGCCGGCGTCCTCACGCTCTATGCGCGGCCGCCGGGTGCCGTGCGGGGCGAGGTGGTCGCCGAGCTCGGGCGCCCCTTCGTCGTCGCGGCCGAGTCCTTGGTGCGGGACACCCGGGTCGTGGCCGAGATCGCGCGGGTCCGCGACCAGCTCCAGGAGGCGCTGCGGTACCGCGGCGTGATCGAGCAGGCCAAGGGCATGATCATGCTGGCCCGGGGGTGCGACTCCGAGGAGGCGTTCGGGGTCCTCGTGCGGATGAGCAACGTGCGCAACACGAAGCTGCGCGAGGTGGCGCAGCTGTTCGTGGCCAATGGCGGGCGGCTGGAACGGCGGCAGTCCCCGGCGGACCGGCTCAAGATCGATGGCGTGAAGGCGGAGCGCTTCAGCCCACCACGCTCATCACGATCAGTGCCCCGGAGATCTTCTGCGCCCCCTGCTTGAGCGGGCTGACCGAGACGGACACCCGGATCGGCCGGCTCCGTCGGTTCACCGCGTAGACGAAGAGGCTCGGATGCGTCACCTGGACCTGACCGCCGCCGGCAGGTCGGTGGGAGCCAGGTCCCGGGGGTCGCAGCGCCCCGCCGGGTGATCTGCCCTCGCCCAGGCTGTTTTGTATATTTCCGTCTGGATAAGAGGCCTCGCGCGGATTCGTCCGTCGTGACTGGTCACAGGGCAGCCGTGGCGTTGTGTGACGGCTGTGTCCCGTGCCACTCTGCCTATTCGTCCCAGCATTCCGGGGCGAAGCGAGCAGGGCGGCGGCGCCCGGTCCCAGGGGCCCGGGCGCCGAGCCGCTCCCGGCGACTGTGTGGCGCCGCGCCGCCGAAGGTCGCGAGAGGAGGCCCCGACCGATGTGGTCGCAGGTGCTCGCCCTCGCGTTCGGGTGCACCGCGGCCGCGGGCGTCGTCGTCCTGGTCCAGTCCTGGCGGCGCCGTCACGTCACGCCCGCGGCGCGCCTGCTCGCGGTGGGGGCGGCCGGTGCGACCGAGTGGGCGCTCGGCGAGGCGGCGGCGGTCCTGTCCGACGACGCGCCGGATCGGTTCATGGTCGTCGGGCTGACCTTCTTCCCCGGCGCGCTGGTGACGATCGCGGCCTCCTACTGCTTCCTCACCGCGATCGCGGACCGGGCCTACCGGGTCACCCCGCGGGCTGCGCTGCTGCTGTCCGTCGAGCCAGCCCTGGTGATGCTGGCCGTCGTCACCAACTCCTGGCACCACCTGGTCTTCGTGGACGCGGACTCCGTCGGCGTGCAGGGAGTCCGCGTGCCGCAGTTCGGACCGGTGTTCTGGGCCCACACGGCCTACAGCTACGTCCTGCTCCTCGTCGGGTTCCTGCGCGTGGTGCGTGCCTGGCTCTGGGTGCCCGCCATGTACCGGTCCCTCTACACCTGGACGCTCGCGATCGCCGTCCCACCGGTCGTCGGGAACCTGTTCGCGCTGTTCACGCCGGGGGGCTCGGTCGACCTCACGGTGATGGGCTTCGCGGCCTCCGGGGCCATCGCCCTGTGGGGCCTGACGTACCGGATGTACGTCGAACTCGTGCCGGTGGGCATCCAGCAGGTGATGGAGACGATCGGGGACGCCGTGCTCGTGGTCGACCGGTTCGGGCGCATCCTGCACGCCAACCCGTCCGCGACCCGGATGCTGGGCGGCGCGTCGCCGTCGCTCGTCGGGCTGGGCGTGCGCGACGTCCTGGCCGCCGACTTCGGTCTGGCCGAGAACGCGCCGGCCGAGAACGCGCCGGCCGAGCAGACGCTGGTCGCCGTGGCCGGCAGCGGCGTGGACCTCGAGGTGCGCGCCAGCGCGCTGCACGATCATCTCGGCGAGTTCATCGGCTGGGTGCTCGTCGCGCGCGACATCTCGGAGCAGCTCCGGCAGCGGCGGAGTCTCGAGGAGGCCAACTCCATGCTCCGCGACCAGATCGAGATGATCGAGCTGCTCCGGGCGGACCTCGCCGAGCAGGCCGTCCGGGACGCGATGACCGGCCTGCACAACCGCCGGTACCTCACGCAGGCGCTGGAGCGTGAGGTGGTCCAGGCGAAGGCCGCCGCCCGGCCGTTGAGCCTTGCGCTGCTCGACATCGACCACTTCAAGCTCGTCAACGACCGGTGGGGCCACGGTGTGGGTGACGCCGTGCTGGTCAAGCTGGCCCAGTTGTTCGCGGCGCACGGGCGTGACGGCGACATCGTGGCGCGGCACGGCGGCGAGGAGTTCGTGGTGGTCATGCCGGGGACTGCGGGTCCGGACGCCGTCCGCCGCCTCGACGAACTGCGCGAGGACACCCGGGCGACGCAGATCCGCTCGGACGGTCACGTGATCGGCGTGACGTTCAGCGCGGGGGTCGCCGCCTTCACCGGCTCGGAGACGCCCACCGAACTGCTCCAGGCCGCCGACCAGGCGCTCTACACGGCCAAGCGGCGGGGCCGGGACCGCGTCGAGCTCGCCGAGCCGCCGGCTCACCGGGTCTGGTCACCGGAACGGGCCTGATCGATGGGTGCGGCGTGGTCGGCCCCACCAGGCTCCTACCGTCGAGTTGGCCGCCACTGGGCGCGGATTGCGCGGCAGCGTTTCTCGACATTGGGCGGTGACATTCTCACCGGTGGCACCGGGGGAACCAGGAGTCCCGCACCCTCGGCAAGGGCGACGTAAAATCCGCCTAGGGGAAATCCCCGACGAAGGAACCTGTCTGTCAGTGGGCGGGGGAAACGTAAGGCGGGTTCATTGGCCCCTCCTTGGATGGTGACATGAGAATCCTCCTGCTGGTCTCGTCGTTCAACGGTCTCTCGCAACGGGTTTGGTGCCGGTTGCGGGACGGCGGTCACGAGGTGGTGGTGGAATTCGCCCGCGATCCGGACGGGGCATTAGCAACGGCGCGAGCCTTCGGCCCGGACCTTATTCTTTGTCCATTCCTGAAAGAGCGTGTGCCCGAGCAGGTATGGCGCACGTGGCGCACGATCATCATTCACCCGGGACCCGTGGGCGACCGCGGCCCGACGTCTATCGACCACGCCATCACGGACGGCGTGCCCGTCTGGGGGGTGACGGCGCTGCAGGCGGTCGACGAACTGGACGCCGGTCCGGTCTGGGCCACCGCCACGTTCCCGATGCCGGCGGAGGCGCCACGAAAGACGGAGCTCTACACGGGTCCGGTGACGGATGCCGCGGTGGCCTGCGTCGGGGAGGTCCTCGAGAAGGCGGCCGACCCGGGCTTCGAACCGGTACCGCTCGACGCGGCGAGACGCGCGGTCCCAGGCACTGGGCTCCGCCCGCGGCTCCGCCAGGAGCAGCGGGCGTTCTCTTGGGACGACCCGCCGGAGGACATCGTGCGGCGGATCCGGGCGGCCGACGGCTCACCAGGCGTGCTGACCACCGTGGGCGGCGTCCCGGCGTACGCCTTCGACGCACATCCGGGCACCACGGTCGGGGCGACCCTGGGGTCGGTGGGCGCGTTAGCGTCCTGCGGACGACGGCAGGCGGCCGCACCTGGTGCCGTACTGGGGCAGGCCGAGGGCGCGGTGCTCGTCCGGACCGGCGGTCCGTCACCAGAGGGCTCCGGCGGGGGCGGCGTCTGGATCGGCCACCTGCGGTTGCCCGGCGGGATCAAGCTGCCGGCGACGGTCGCGCTGCGTTCGGTGCTGCGCGGCGTCCCCCACCTGCGTCCGACGCCGTTGCCGTGGCTGACGTACCGGCGGGACGGCGCCGTCGGCACGGTCACGTTCCGGCCGTACAACGGCGCGCTCTCCGCCCGGCAATGCCGCAACCTGGCCTCCATGGTGCGGTTCGCGCTGCGGCAGGACACGTCCGTCGTCGTGCTCCGGGGCGGCTTCGACGTGTTCTGCAACGGCATCCACCTCGGGATGATCGAGGCAGCGGTGAATCCGGCCGCGGAGGCGTGGGCGAACATCCGGGCGATCAACGCCGTCTGCCGCCAGGTGTGCGCGAGGTCGCGCCAGACCGTGATCGCGGCGTTCACCGGAAGTGCGGGCGCCGGCGGCGCGATGCTCGCGCTGGGTGCGGACCTCGTGGTGGCGCGCGCGGGCATCGTGCTGAACCCGTACTACGACATGGGTCTGTTCGGCTCGGAACTGCACACGCTGACGTTGCCGCGGCGGGTGGGCTCCGGCTGGGCGTCGCGGCTGCTGAGCCGGCGGTTGCCGCTGGACGCGGGGCAGGCGCTGTCGATCGGCCTGGTCGACGTCGTCGGCCCCCGTGAACCCGCGGAATTCACGGCCTGGCTCGACGACCTCGCGGGGCGGGCCGCGGACTACGCCCGGCTCGGTCACCTGCGTACCGGCCACGGAGCCGGGCCGCGCCCGGACGCCGAGCGGCCGCTGTCGTACTACGAGACGGCGGAACTGGCCGAGATGGCGCAGGACATCTTCGACGACCGGAACGGCTTCGCCGGGCGGCGCAACGCGTTCGTGAACAAGCTACCGCCGCCGGAGACCCCGCCGGGGCTCTCGGTCCTGCGGCCCAGGTGGGCGATGCCGTAGGGCCCCGGACCTGCTGCATCGGTGCGCGGGCTCTCGCGCAGTTTGACGGAGTACGACGGCGAACTGCGGCCGGGTGCCGGGTACAAGGCATGCTCATGGACGCGCAGGTGGCGGCCGAGGGCTTCGCCCGGGTCACGTACGAGATCGATCCGGTCGGCGACGGCGTAGCGAGGAGCCGCCCGGTGCGGCGCTCCGGTGGCGGCCGCCCCCGCACGGCCGCCATCGGAGTCCGGAGGCCCGCAAGCCGGAGGCCGGACCCGGCCAGCAGTCACTGCCCGACCGCTCTCACCCCGACCGGCCCCACGCCCGCACCGTTGAGGGCGGGGGCCGGAGTCGGTGGCCTCCCGGAGGATCGGGGACCCTGTGGGAGCGGGTACAGCGATGATGCGCTCGTTAACGGCCGGTAACAAGGGGTTCGGTAAATACATCGACAAAACGGGCAACCATTTGTTGCCCTTTCGGGCAAGGCGGACCCCGGCATCCCAAAGCGCTTGGGGTGCCCAGCGCGGGGCTGTCGGCCTTGGCCGACACGCCCTCGATGATTGCTTCGTTGATCGGTCAGTGGTCGTGGGCGATCAGGTTGTCGCCACTCGGCTCGGTAAAAGTGCGCTGCAACCGTTTGCGCGATGTCAACTCGTAATCAACCAAACGGCACTAACGCAGGTCAACCCGCGATCGGAGTGACGCGCGAGCAGGCGGGTCCGCCTCCGGCGTCCTGGACGTCCCCGCCGCCGTCGGTGCGGTCGGCGGCGACCCGTCGAGGTCGCGGTACTCATCGCCGCGGCGTCCCGAACAACATCGCCAGGGTCTCGAGCCGATAGCCGGGCGCCGATGGCGGCTCGGTCCGTGCGGCCCGCGTCGCGCGCCAGCTCGTCCAGCTGTGCGGCCGAGGGCGCGACGCTCACGAGAACAAACACCTCGCTTTTAATACAAAAAGGGGCCAAAAATATTAATTGCGCAAACCGGGTGAAGAGACTGCTAGCGTCCCGTTCCTACCGGGAAGTAACCGACTTCTCAGTACAGAAAGGGGAATCTACACCTATGAAGATCCAACGGGGCCTGGCCGTCACCGTCCTCGGTGCGGCCTTGACACTCAGCATGAGCCTCGGCGCGGCCGGCGCCGCCTCGGCCGCCACTGACGGCCAGGACGTCGCCGACAAGATCATCACCAGCACCACGGGGGCCAGTGCGGCGGACCTTCCTGCGGAGAAGACCGTCGCCGGTGTCGACGTGCAGCCCGCCCGGGCCGACGATGGGGACAAGCTCGACACCCGCGTGCAGCACAAGGACGGCAACGTCTCCGTCTTCGCCGTCCTCAAGCACGGCCAGTCCGAAGCAACGTTCGGGGGCATCCTCGAAGCAGGGCAGCACTACGAAGAGGCCGGCCGTGGCGGCCTGGTCGTCCTCAACGAAAAGGACCAGATCGTCAAGGTGATCGCGGCACCGTGGGCGAAGGACGCCACCGGGGCCAAGCTGTCCACCCGGTACGTCATCGAGGACAACAAGATCGTCCAGCAGGTCGACACGACCAAGGCCGTGTTCCCCGTGGTCGCCGACCCGACGGTCACGGCCGGGTTCTACAACTTGATCCCTGTGTTCCGGATCCACTTCACCTGGACCGAGACCTGGAAGATCAAGAACAACATCGACACAGGCAAGGATGTTGGCCTCGTAGTCTGCGGTCTGATTCCCAACGTGGCCGCCAAGGCGGTATGCAGCTTCTTCGTGTACCTGGGCGCTCAAGACGTCAAGAACAACGTCAACGCCGGGATCAAGGAGAAGAAGTGCTTGGGGCTTCGGCTCCCAGCGAGCACCGCGGTTGCCCTCATCTCCGCGTATGATGCATATCGGGTGACATGCACTTCCTGACCAGAAGGAGACATTCGTGACGGCATCCACCGATCTGTCAACGCCCATGATCAATTGGGGGCGGCAGATCAGGATCGAGTTGGGCTATCTCTTGGGCACCGCCCTCCTCGTCCTCCTCGCCAGGGTGGCATTCGACAGCTTGTCGTGGACTTACCTCATCGCATTGGCAGGCGGTGCCCTCATCGTGGTGCGGGTCTTCGACTGGGTAAACACGTACCGCTACATCCGTAAGCGACGCCGCA
>NZ_CDWTMG010000096.1:12200-16826 GCF_977945845.1 Frankia sp. CcMO1 | reverse complement strand
CAGATCCGGCGTAGTAGCAGGACCACTGCGGGACCGCCCGGCGCGGTAGGGTCAACGGCCTGCGGCCGGTCGGCGACGATGCGCTGGTAGGCCGGGGACGCTGGTAGGCCGGGGACGAGGAGACAGACAGCCAGTGGCAGGAAGCGCGTCATGACGGAGCGGTCGTCGGACATCCGCGGAGTCGAGCCGGCCGCGCTGTCCGTCCCACCCGGGGACAGGCCGCACCACCCTGGTCAGCCGACCCTCGATCCGGCGATTGCCGTCCCCGCGGCCGGTGAGCCGGCGCCGCCCGGGCGGAGCCCGGGCCGGGCGTTCGGTGCTCGTCCGGCAGCCGTCGCTGGCCTGATCTGCGCGGCGGCGATGGCGCTCGCCGGCTTCCCGCTCGGCCTGCTCTGGGCCGCGACCGCGCCGCACCTGGATCTCGCCGCGGCGTTGGGCGGGCATGAATCGGCGTTCACAGTCCAGAGCGACATCGACGTCCGGTTCGCCCAGATCTGCGCGGTCGCCGGTGTGATCGGCGGTGCCGTGGCGTGCTGGCGGGTCCGGGACGCGGGATGGCCGGTCCCGGTCGGGCTCGCCGCGGGCGGCATCGGCGGCTCGCTGATCGCCGGCTGGATCGGCCACCTGCGGCGCTCGCCCCAGCTGCTGCACGCGCTGCCGAAGGACGCCTCTCCGCTGCTCACCGACCTGGTGGACATGAAGGTCCGCGCGGGCGGGCTCTACTTCGTCATGCCGGTGACCGCCCTGGTCATGCTCCTCGTCGGGCTGTGGGTGACCTCGCGGGCCCGGTCGGACGCCGCCGAGGACAGGCGGGGTCCGACCGCGCCCGGCTACGGGGCTGGGGCTGGGGACTGAGCGTCGATCCCCCCGGACGGGGCGAACGTCCCACGGTTCGGCCCGGGGCCAGTTCGGGTAACGGTCAGTTCGGGCTGGGATCGACTCGGCGCAACTCGCTCGATCCGATGGTGGTGATCTTTTCCAGGAGGCCGATCTCCCGGCGGAGCAGCGCCCGTTCGGCCCGCAGTCGGCTGGCCGCGTCCGGCGCGGCGAGCAGCCCCTGACGTTCGGTGACGTCGGTGACGGCGGCGGCGGCGATCACGTACGAAAGGGCGATCGGGTCGTCGGGGAGGTCCGGCAGCGAGATCTGCACGGTGCCGGTGGCGGCGAGCCGGTCGGCGTAGGTTCGGAGCAGACGCTGGACCGCCGGAACGGTGTCGTCGGTGTCGTCGGTGTCGCCGACGTCCTCCGGCAGGTAATCGACGTCCCCGACGAGGTAGGGCTCGCTGTGCCGGTCCACCGTGCGGATCCGGAACCGGTCACCGCCCACCGTGATGAGCGAGAACCGCCCGTCGGAGTGCTCCTGGACGCCCCGCAGCACGGCGGTGCAGCCCACGTCGTGGATCGCCGGCAGGGCCGGACCCACCTCCCGGCCTCGCCGGATGGCGATCACTCCGAACCGTCGGACCTGGTCAGCGGGCTGCTCGAGCAGTTCCCGCACCAAGATCCGGTACCGTTCCTCGAAGATCTCCAGGGGTAGGACCAGCCCGGGGAGCAGGACCGTCCCGAGCGGAAACAGAGGAAGCCGCTCGCTCAACTGCGGTGCCTTCTTCCTGTCCTGCCCTCTCCGGCCCCGGACGGGACCGGAAGCGGCCGGTGGCGGTCGGGCGAGGACCGCCCGGGGCGGGTCCACGACCAGGAGTCGGACGTTTGTCCCAACTCTGTCCCCCGGTAGCCACGGTGTCCATCCAGGAAGGACTGTGATTCTCACCGGGCGCGGGTTCGGGCGCGGGTTCGGGCGGTGGGCTGGGAGCCCGGACGGTGGGCCGCCGGTGCCTGGGGGCCTTCCATCCGGGTTCGTTCGCGGGAGAATGGCCCGGTGTGGAAAACCGAGCCGGAGCTGCTGGTCGTCTTCCACCGGCCGGACCGGGGCTTCTCGACCGGCACGGGTGCCGATCCACTGGCCGAACTGGCCGTCCTCGGCACCGTGACCTCGGCCCTGCGCCCCCGGCTGGCTCTCGTGGCGCTGCCCCCCTCGCGGGCGCCGGAGGTGGCTGCCCTGTCCGGGGTGTGCGGGGTCTTCGTCGATCAGGTTCCCCCGGCGCTGCGGGAGTCCCTCACCGCCGCCGAGAGCCTGTTCGTCGACGGCTGGCTGGCGCGGAGGGGTGCCAAGCACCGCGATCCCGCGGGTGGTGAGCCCTGGGACACGCCGGGGTACCTCCCGCCCGACCGGCCACCCGGGGCGCCGCCGGCCGGATGACCCCGCGCGGCGGCTCAGAACACGCGCCGGGGGACCGACCATCTCGCACCGGGGCCCGACGAACGCCAGACCATGTGGAGCCGGTCGCCGACGCGGGCGAGCACCTCCAGATGCCCGTCGAAGTTGCTCTGGATCATCGAGACGGCATCCACCCGGCCCAGCTCCGGCGCGAACGGCCGCGGTCCGCTCCAGACCGGGGATGGCGCGCCGTTGTTCCGGTAGAAGTGGATGAGTCCCCGGCCCGCGGCGGGGACGACCACCTCGAAGTTGCGGGAGCCGTCGGGGAAGGCGTTCTGGATGAGCACCGGATTGCCCGTCACGCCCTCGGCGAAGACGGGGCCGGTGCGCCAGACCGCCCTGTTGTCGCGGGTGAGGTGCACGAGCCGGTTGCCGACCCGGGCGACCGCTTCCAACATCCCGTTGCCGCCGCCCAGCGTGCCGTGGATGAGGCTGACGGCGTCGACGCGCCCGAGGTTCGCGCCGAACAGCTTCGGAGTGCTCCACGGAAATCCGTGGATGTCATGGTTGCGCCACAGGTGCAGGATGCCGACGTCCGCGGCGGGCACGAGTAGTTCGAAGTTGCCCTTGCTGCCCAGCCGGCTCTGCACCAGCGACGGAACGCCCCCCACGCCCTGGGCGAGGCGGGTCGGCGGGTGCCAGGCGAAGGCACCGGTGGAGTCCCGCCACAGGAAGTACAGCGCCGAGCCGGCCCGGACGGCGATCTCGAGGGGTCCCGGCCTGGCCAGGGTGCTCTGGATCATGGTGACGGCATCGATCCGGCCGAGCTCCTGGGCCGTCTGCCATGGGGCCATCCAGGGGAAGCCGGCCGCGTCGTTGTCCCGCCAGACGTGGGTCAGCCCGGCGAAGGCCGAGGGGACGACGGCGTCGAAGTTGCTGATCCGGCCGAGCCCCCTGGTCTGGACGAGCGCCGGGTTGCCGCTCACTCCGTGGCCCCAGCCGAGGTGGCTGGGGGTGTAGCGGCACAGCGCGAAACTGTTCGAGCGCATCAGGCAGTCGACGGGCGCGGGCGCGCAGGCGTCGCAGTTGCCGTTTGGGGCGTGGAACGCCCCCCCACCGACCGCCGCAGTCGCACTGGGCGCCCGCGTACTCGTCCGGAGCGCCGAAGATGTGGCCGGTCTCGTGGGTGAAGACCCGGTCGATATTGTCCGGTCCCCAGCCGTCGTTGTCGCAGGACATCACGAGCCGGGGACCACCCACCGAGGAGTACGCGAAGTATCCCAGCGGATACTTGGTGAAGAACGCGCAGTAGGCGGACCGGGTGCCGAGCCGGGCCCGGAGCGCGTCGACGTAGTCGTAGACGCCGTCGAAGCTGGCCGCGTGGCCGAGCCGGCTCATGGTGGGGTCACGCCACAGCGCCTCGAGGTCGGGCGCGTTCGGGTCCGCTGGGACGGGCAGCCGCACGATCTGGATGTCGTAGTGGAAGGTCAGGTCGGCCGCCGGGTTCGTGGTCGCGTACCAGGACAACCCGTTCTGCACCTCGGCCACGATCTTGGTGCGTTCCGCGGCGGTCAGTTGCAGTGCGGTGGTCGGCCCTTCCACGAGGATCAGCCCGACGGCCACCGATCCCTCCAGCGCCGCGCTGGTGGGGGAGGGCGCCTGGGTGGTCTGCGCGGCGGTCCGGGTGTCCGCGGGCGCGGCGGTCGGGCTCTGGGCCTCGGCCCGCCCGTTCGCCTGGGCATGCGGTGTCGTCTGGGCATGCGGGGCCGGCCGGTCCGGATCAGGCGAGCTGCCCCGGGGCGGCGGGATGTCGGTGCAGGGCCGGTCCATGTCCCACGGCCGGCCGTCGCGGGGACGTTCCTGCTTGAGATGCCGGTAGGCGGCGCTGGTCCGCAGACGGAAGGCGTCTAGCCCGAGCGTCTCGGCGCGGCTCAGGCCGGGCGACACCCCGGTGGTCGACACGACGCTGCCGTCCGCGGGGGGGGAGGACCGTCGCTGCCAGCCGGGCGGCGGCGCGTTCCGCCGTCGCCGTCGCCGTGGAGATGTCCCGAGGCTGGCCCAGCACGTGGACCCTGCCGTAGCGGTGCAGCGGCTGTCGTTCGTTGGCCAGGGTGGGATCGGTTGGCGAGCCGTCGCTCTCGGCGGTCTGGTCGACCCCGTCATCCGAGGATGCGCCGGTGGCTGCGATCGCCGCGAACGCCGCACGGAGTGCTCGGCCCGTTTCCCCGCCGGCCGAGATGATGAGCGCGTGTTCGTCGGCCGGTACGTCCCCCGCCATACTTGATCATTTTCCTTTCGGTGGGGATGGCTGTGCGGAGTTGTATCGTGTTGCGGCTTTGCTGCGCCGGCTTTTGCGAAAACAAGCGCGCAGAGTGCCGATCTGGTACCTTCGCCTGCTTTGGAGTTGAAAT
>NZ_CDWTMG010000096.1:6505-11598 GCF_977945845.1 Frankia sp. CcMO1 | reverse complement strand
CCCCTTTGTCCGAAGGGATTGCGCCAACATAGCCGGCGGCGGGCGTCCATCGGCCGGACAGTGGCGCCACGGATCCACCGACTGGGCGGCGCCCAGTCGGATATCGGCTCCGGCGGCTGCCCGTCACCGGCGGCCGCCGGTGACGGGCGACCGCCCGCGTGGCTCGGTGGCTCAGCGGCTCAGCGCCGGTCCGGAGCGAACGGTGCCTGCGCCGATGGCACGTCGGGCCACATGGCCCCGACGGCGGGCCGTTCCGGCACGCCCATGGCCTCGGCCACCTTGCGCATGATGGCTTCCACCAGCCGGACAGCCTGCGGGGTCGCGAGGTTCAGCACGATCTCGGCATCCCCCGCCACCTGGAATCGCACTGAAACGTCCGCCATGACGACTGCCCTTTCCTCGCGGCTCGCCAGCACATTGCGGGCGTGTTGCCACCGGTGACGTTACGGGGCTGGGGCGACCGCCCGCGCGGCGCCCGGGCGCGGCACCGGGCAGTGTGACCGGCTGGCAGGTTGCTGCGACGAAGCGGGTAGGGTCACGGTGGTGACCTTTCCGTCGGCGACAGTGCGTGACTGTGTGGCCGTGCTTGAGCGTTTCTTCCCCCCGTCCTGGGCCGAGTCCTGGGACGCGGTGGGACTGGCGGTGGGTGATCCGGACGCGCCGGTCTCGGCCGTCCTGTTTGCGGTGGATCCGGCCCCAGAGGTGGCGGCCGAGGCCGCCACGGTGGGAGCTCAGCTGCTCGTCACCCACCACCCGCTGGTCCTGCGGGGAATGCACGGCGTCGCCGAGACCGGTCCGGGCGGGCGGGTCGTGGCCACCCTGATCCGGGCCGGCGTCGCCCTGTACACCGTGCACACGAACGCCGATGTCGCCGCGCCGGGCGTGAGTGACGCGCTTGCCGACGCCCTGGGGTTGCGCGACGTCGCCCCGCTGCTCGGCCCGGGACTGCTGCCCGGCCCGGCCCCGCTGCCCGCTCCGGCGGACGCCGGGGCCGACGAGGGCGGTGTCGGTGATGAGGGCGGTGCCGGTGATGAGGGCGGTGCCGGCGGGGCGAGCGTGTGCCGGGGCCTCGGCCGGATCGGTGACCTGCCCGCGGCCGAGTCCCTGGAACGGTTCTGTGCCCGGGTCGTCCGGGCGCTGCCGGCGACGGCGGGCGGGGTCCGGGCGACGGGTACCGCGGACCGGCTCGTCCGGCGGATCGCGGTGTGCGGCGGCTCGGGGGGAGAACTGGTCGCCGCCGCCGAGGCCGCGGGAGCGGACGTCCTCGTCACCGCGGACGGCCGGCATCACCACGTCCTCGACGCCGTCGGTGCGCACGGGGTCGTGGTGGTCGACGTCGCCCACTGGGCGAGTGAATGGCCGTGGCTGAGCCAGGCCGCCACCCGCCTGCGCGCCGGTCTGCGGGCGGGGGGACGTACGGTGAGCACGTCGGTATCCGCTATCGTGACCGATCCCTGGCGGGTGCACGTTCCGTCCCGGTAGGCGGTGCCGGCGGCGCGCAGGCCCGGGTCACGCGAGGCCCGGGTCACGGAGGGCGCCGCGTCGGGTCGGGCCTGGTCGCCCCGGCCTGGTCGGCCAGGTGTAGTCGTTCAGGCGTACCAGTGAGGAATCGATGAAGGCCGACCCAGCAGTTCAGCTCCGCCTGCTCGATCTGCAGGCGCTCGACACCGGTATCGACCGGTCGGTGGCCCGCCGACGCGGTCTGCCGGAGCACGCCGTCATCACCGAGCGCACCGCCGCGCTGACCTCGTTGGACGGTGAGGTCGTCGGGGTGCAGACCGAGCTGAGCGACGTCGCGCGTGCCCAGCGCAAGCTGGAGAATGAGATCGACCTCGTGCGGACCCGTTCGGCCCGTGACTCCCAGCGGCTTGATTCCGGCGCCGTCTCGACGCCGCGTGAGCTGGAGAACCTGCAAGCGGAGCTCGCCTCGCTGACCCGCCGTCAGGGCGTGCTCGAGGACGACGCGCTCGAGAAGATGGAGATCGTCGAGGGCTTGGAGAGCCGGCTCTCCGCGTTGTCCCAGCAGCGATCGGCCCTGCAGGCCGAGCTCGACGCGGCGGTGGCCGCGCGGGACAAGGCTTACGCCGAGATCGACGTCGAGGTGGCGCGGCTGCGCCACGACCGCGACGCTCTCGTCCCGGAGCTGCCCGAGGCGCTGGTCGCGCTGTACGAGCGGATCCGGGCGTCCTCCAGCGGAGTGGGCGCCGCGGCCCTGCTGCGCCGCCGCTGCCAGGGTTGTCATCTCGAGCTGTCGGGCGGCGACCTGCGCGCCGTGGCGGCGGCGCCGGCAGATGAGGTGGTGCGCTGCGAGGAGTGCCGGCGCATCCTGGTCCGTACCCCCGAATCGGGGCTGTAGCACCGTCGGCGGGACCGCCCGCCTCGGGGTCAGACGAGGGGAGCATGTAGATGGGCACCGTGCGCAGGCTGGTCATCGAGGCCGACGGCGGGTCGCGGGGCAACCCGGGCCCGGCGGGCTACGGAGCCGTGGTCCGCGACGCCGGCTCGGGGAAGCTGCTGGCCGAGCGCGCGGACTCGATCGGGCGCGCCACGAACAACGTCGCCGAGTACTCCGGGCTGATCGCCGGGCTGCGGGCCGCCGCTGAGATCGCCCCGGACGCCGAGGTGGAGGTTCGGATGGACTCCAAGCTCGTTGTCGAGCAGATGAGCGGCCGGTGGAAGGTCAAGCATCCGGCGATGCGGCCGCTGGTGGTTGAGGCGACGGAACTCGCCGCCCGGTTCCCCGCGGTCCGTTTCCAGTGGGTGCCCCGCGCGCGCAACGCCGACGCCGATCGGCTCGCGAACGAGGCGATGGACGCCGCCGCCGCCGGGCGGCCCTGGGAACCCGCGGTCCCGCAGTCCCCGGACCCGGTCCCGCACCGCGCGCCGACGACAAACCGGCTCTCCGGCTGGATGGCGCCGCCCGCACCACCGACGACGACCGTGTTGCTGCGTCACGGGCAGACCCCGCTCTCGGTGGAGAAGCGGTTCAGCGGGACGGTCGAAGCGGCCCTGACCGACGTCGGGCTCGGCCAGGCCGCGGCCGTGGCGAACCGGCTGCGCGACGAGCCGTTCGATCTCGTCGTCAGTTCGCCGCTGAAGCGGGCCCGGCAGACCGCCGAGGCCCTCGGCCGCGACTATGTCGTCGTCGACGATCTGCGGGAGACCGACTTCGGCGCCTGGGAGGGGCTGACCTTCGCCGAGGTGCGTGAGAAGTTCCCCGACGAGCTCAATGCCTGGCTCGCCGACCCGCACGTCCCGCCGCCCGGCGGGGAGAGCCTGATCGCCACCGTGGCCCGGGTGGCGAGGGTGCGTGACCGGCTGCTCGCCGAGCAGCCGGGCGGGCGGGTCCTCGTCGTCTCACACGTCACGCCGATCAAGGGGTTGGCCCAGCTGGCGCTGGCGGCGGAACCGGCCGTGCTCTACCGCCTCCACCTGGATCTGGTGTCGATGACGACCATCGACTGGTACTCCGACGGCCCGGCGGTGCTACGCGGGTTCAACGACACCCATCACATGACGGGCCAGACGATCTACGGCGAGTAGGGGCAGCTCAGGCGGGTTGAGGCGGGGCCGGCTCCGGCGGAAGATCGTGCTCCTCGAGATAGTAGGCGATGGATGCGTCCCAGACCCATTCCCCCCAGGCGCCGTCGTATGGAATGGTCTCCTCCAGGACGCCGAACTCGTCACGGCGTCTCGAGGTCGTCCACACGTTACCGCGGTCGTCGGCCCAGGCCAGCTCGGTCGGTGCCGTCACCGCGACCCCGAGTTCGTCCGCGACCTTCTGGGCCACGGGGTTGTCGCCCTGCCCGGTCTCGCAGGACAGCAGCCGCACCGGTCGGCCGCGCCAGTTCTCGTCGGCGCGGATGAGCGCGCTGAGCTGCCGGGCGTCGAGCGCGACCTTGCCGACCCGGAATCCCGACGGGTCGCCATGCAGGTCGGCTGTGTAGGTTCCCGGGACCGGCTCGGCGGCCATCGCGGTCCTCCGCATGTCCGTGTCGGACTGCTCGAAGAAGGCGCGTCCATCTCGAGTCCGGAGGCTTTCCCGCCAGATCCTCGTGAGCCGCCACCCCAGCTTCTCCGGTCCGGCCGGCCGATCCTGCTTCCTGGCCGCGTCCATCTCACCGCCGGGCCCGCGGTCGAGCAGCGCGAGCTTGCGTTCCACCGGCGAAGGATCGGTGGACCGCGGGTCCTCTGCCGACCGACGGTCGGCCGGCCACGGGGCACGATCACCCGAGGTGTTCCGTCGATCGAGCGCGTCCAGCTTGGCGTCGATCCTGGAACGTTCCGTCTCCGGCCGCGCCGAGCCTTCAGGGGCCGAGCCTGCGGATGCCAAGCCATCGGATTCGGTGTCGTCGGCGGAAACGGGGGAGTCTGCCTCCGATGATGTGAGCCGGTCGAGCAGCCGCGCCTTCACCTCGGCCTGGCTCGGCCCGGCCCCCGGTCTCCCGGGAGCGGCCGGTGCATCGATGCTCGCATCCGGCCGTTCGATCGACATTGCCACCTACCGTAGCAGTGTCGCCACATCATGGCTAGAAACGATCAGTAAGAAGACTTGTCCCCTGATGGATGAGATGTACGTTATGGTAGGCGGCTGGCCTCGTTCCGGAGCCGGTTTCGCGACTCGGACGCGTGGGGGGCGTGGTGGACGGCGCGTTGCGCGCACAGATTGTGAGGTTGGCGCGGGCGTCGCGGAACTTCGGCTTCCTGCTCGACCACGAGCCGCTGCTCGTCCTGTTCGGGGCGAGCGCCGAGTCGTACATCTACCCCGATCCGAACACGTCCCTGATGAAGGCGCGCCAGTTCGGCGAGGCGTTGGCCGAGCGGATGGTTGCCGAGACCGGAACGCGGGCCCGTGGAAACCACCAGGTGGACCGGGTCAACGCGTTGGCCAGGGCCGGTCTGCTGGAGCCTCGCATCAAGCGGGCGTTCGACGCTGTTCGCCGCACGGGCAACGAGGCGGTGCACGGCCATTTCGGTGAGGTCCGGGTGGCGCTCACGATGGTGGGTC
Source organism: Frankia sp. CcMO1 (assembly GCF_977945845.1). NCBI lineage: Bacteria > Bacillati > Actinomycetota > Actinomycetes > Frankiales > Frankiaceae > Frankia > Frankia sp. CcMO1. The sequence continues at coordinate 6,590 of NZ_CDWTMG010000096.1, read as the reverse complement.
ACTGCTTCGAGCTGGGGGTGTGGTTCCACCGCTTTCTCACCGGCGACCGGACGGTGTTTGCCTTCGTCCCGCCGGCCGCCCCGGA
>NZ_CDWTMG010000096.1:0-6395 GCF_977945845.1 Frankia sp. CcMO1 | reverse complement strand
CCGTCTGCCGCGGAGGCGACCGAGCTACGCCGGCTGCGCGAGGAGCTCGCCGCCTACCGGGATCGCCTGGCTGAGACGGGGCTCCGCCTCGACGGCAGCCATGACCGGCTGGCGGCGGAGCGGACCGCCCGGGCGGAGGCCGAGCAGGCACTCGCCCACGCTCAGGCGGAGATGCAGGCGCTGCATTCCACCGTTGTGGATCTCCATGGGCGGATCTCGACGCTCACGGTGGTCTCTTCCGCGGACCGGTCCGATGCGCAGGTCGGTGGTGCGGTCGAGGGGATGGTGTTCGACGCCGACGCCGACGCGATGTCGGTGCGTGAGGTGCTGTCCCCGCAGACCGGCGTGCGGGTATCCGGGGTGGGCGGCCGTGAGCGGCGGACGACGGCGGACGAGCGTGAGGCGTTCATCCAACGGGCCAGGGTGGCGGCCCGCGAGCCGCGCACGGAGGTCCAGGTCCGGGCCGAGGTCGACCGGATGCTGTGGGCGGCCGGATGGGTCGTGCAGGACGTCTCCGCGCTGAACCTGTTCGCCGCCGACGGGGTGGCGGTGCGTGAGGGGCGCACGGCCTCCGGTCCGGCCGACTACTTGCTGTACGTCAACCAGACGCTGGTCGGTGTGATCGAGGCGAAGCGGGAGGGGACGCCGCTCACCCAGGTAGAGAGCCAGTCCGCCCGATACGCGGAGACGTTGACGAAGGAGCAGCGGATGGCCGCCTGGCGTGCCCCGCTGCCGTTCCGGTACGAGACAACGGCGGTGGAGACCCAGTTCACCAACGACCTCGACCCCGCACCGAGAGCCCGGCGGGTCTTCTCCTTCCATCAGCCGGCGACACTGGCCCGATGGATGCGGGAGGCCGACGAGGACCCGGCGTACCCGACCCTGCGGGCCAGGCTCGCCGCGATGCCGGCGGCGTTTCCGCTGGCCACCGGGTCGCTGCGGCCGGCGCAGGTCGACGCGGTGACCGGGCTGGAACGTTCGCTCGCCGCCGGCCGGCCGCGGGCGCTGATCCAGATGGCGACCGGTGCGGGAAAGACGTACGCGGCCGTGACCGCGAGCTGCCGGCTGCTGCGCCACGCGCGGGCCCGCCACGTCCTGTTCCTGGTGGACCGCAACAACCTGGGCCGGCAGGCGCGCACCGAGTTCTCCGGCTACCCGATCCCGGATGACGGCCGCCGGTTCACCGACCTGTACAACGCCGAGATCCTCGCCGGCTCGGGGATGGCCGACTCCTGGCAGGTGGTTATCTCGACGGTCCAGCGGCTGTACGCGGTGCTGTCGGGCCGCAGCGTGCCGGATGCCGACACCGACGACCCGGACCTCGACGACGGCCCGGCGGAGATGGGCGACGAGGACGCCGAGCCGGCCGCCGTGTCCTACAACGCCGACCTGCCGCCGGAGAGTTTCGACCTCATCATCATCGACGAGTGTCACCGTTCCATCTACGGGAAATGGCGGGCGGTGCTGGAGTACTTCGAGGCCTTCCAGGTCGGGCTCACCGCGACTCCGACGAAGCAGACGCTGGGGTACTTCCAGCGGAACCTGGTAAGCGAGTACACCAACCAGCAGGCGGTGGCGGACAAGGTCAACGTCGACTTCGACGTCTACCGCATCCGCACGAAGCATGGCGAGCGGGGCGACACCATCGAGGCCGGCATCACCGTGCCGCGCCGTGACCGGCGGACCCGGGCGCAGCGGTACGAGGAGCTGGACGACGACTTCAGCTACGGCCCGAACCAGCTCGGCCGATCCGTCATCAGCGAGGGAAACCTCGACCTGGTGCTCACGACGTTCCGGGACAGGCTGTTCACCGAGATCTTCCCGGGCCGCACCGAGGTGCCGAAGACGCTGGTGTTCGCCCGCGACGACAACCACGCTGGCGAGATCGTCCGCAGGATCCGGGAGGTCTTCAACCGGGGCAACGACTTCGCCGCGAAAATCACCTACTCGGTACGGAACACCGAGGAGCTGCTGGCCTCGTTCCGGAACTCGGCGGAGCTCCGCGTCGTCGTCACCGTCGACATGATCTCCACCGGGACGGATGTGCGTCCGCTGGAATGCCTGCTGTTCCTGCGCAACCCGAAGAGCCCGGTCGCCTTCGAGCAGATGAAGGGGCGCGGCGCGCGGACGATCGACCCGACCGAGTTCCAGAGCGTCACCCCGGACGTGCGCACCAAGGACCGGTTCGTACTGGTCGACGCGATCGGCGTCGTCGACACGAAGCGGGTGGACGCGGCCCCACTGACCCGGCATACCGAACGGCAGATCAGCCTGGAGGCGTTGCTGCGCAAGGCCGGCAGCCTGGAGATCACCGCAGCGGAAACGGCGACACTCGCCTCCCGGCTCGCCCGGCTCAACCAGCAGCTCACCGCCGAGGAACGTACCGAGCTGGAGGCCCTCGCGCAGACGCCGCTGACGTCCGTGATCGGCAGCCTGATCCAGGCCGCCGACCCGGACCGGCTGGCCGACGCCGAGGCCGCCGGCCCGGCCGCTATCCGCGAGCTGGTGAAGGCGGCGGTGCGCCCGCTGGCGGCCAATCCCGCCCTACGCGCCCGCATGCTGGAGATCCGCCGCGCCCACGAGATCACCATCGACGAGGTGAACGCGGACGTCCTGCTCTCCGCCGGGGGCGTCGACCGGACCGAGCTGGCGCGCGATCAGGTCACCTCCTGGCGGGCGTTCCTCCGCGAGCACCACGACGAGATCGCTCTGATCGAGGCGTCCTACGAGCACGGCGGCGGGCCGCGGCCGGTGTACGCCCAGGTGATCGAGCTGGCGGCGCGGATCGCCCGACCACCGTACCTGTGGTCGCCGACTACGCTGTGGCGGTCGTACCGGGTGCTGGGGCTGGCGCCGGAGGAGCCGGAGGTAAATTACGGACCATTGGATCTGATCGGGCTGATCCGCTATGAGCTGGGCGTTGACGTCCAGCCGCGACCCCACCGGACCGTCGTCGAGGAGCGGTTCACCGCCTGGCTCGCCGCGCAGCGGCACGTCGGCGTCACGTTCACCCGCGACCAGACGTGGTGGCTGGAGAAGATCAAGGAGATCGTGGTGAGTGCGGCGGGCTTCGCTGACGGCGACTTGGACGAGTGGCCGTTCACTCAACGCGGCGGAACGGACGGTTTCCTGGCCGCCTTCGGTAATGACCGCGCCAGCACCGTCCTCGACACCCTCCGCGCCGGCCTCACCGCATGACCGACCTCCCCCCCGGCTGGGAATGGGCCTGTCTGGAAGACCTGCTGGCGGTAGAACCCAGAGCCATCACCGACGGGCCTTTTGGGTCGAACCTGGCTTCGCGCCACTACACTTCGTCGGGTGCCAGAGTGATTCGCCTTCAGAACATTGGTGACGGTGCTTTCAACGACAGCGACAAGGCTTATATAGACCTCGATCATTTCGAGGAGTTGCGTGCGCACGAAGTGCACGCGGGTGACCTCGTTGCTGCCTCGCTGGGTGGGGAACTCCCTCGGGCATGTATTGTTCCGGATCTCGGAGTACCAGCTGTCGTGAAGGCCGATTGTATTCGGGTTCGGCCCCACCCTTCCATCGAACCGAGTTGGCTGCTTCATGCCCTGACCTCACCGCAGTCTCGAAGATATTCGGCGTCCAAGATCAGGGGAGTCGGTCGACCTCGTCTTGGCCTCGGGGAGCTGCGACGTGTACCTCTCCCGGTGCCTCCGTTGGTCGAGCAGCGCCGCATTGTCGCAGTCCTCGAAGGGTCGCTTGAGAGAATCAGGCAAGGCGTAGGCGGGTTGGAACGTACGTTATTGCGAATTGATCATCTGCGAAGTTCGTTGCTGTCGGCGGTGTGCTTCGGCAGGGTTGGTCGGTGGGCCGACGCGCCACGTGTCACATTTCTTCATGATCGAGTGTCGGTAGACGGTGATGTTCCGGGGATTCCACTGGAGTGGCACTGGTGCCGTCTTGGAGAGATCGCCGACGTGGTGGGTGGGGTGACCAAGGACGGCAAGAAGAAATCCGACCCGGACCTTCCTGAGGTTCCGTACCTGCGTGTGGCGAATGTGCAGCGAGGTTATCTGGATCTTGCGAAGATATCGACGATCCGGGTGCCCGCAGCCAAGGCTCGTGCGCTCACTCTTCAGCCGGGCGATGTTCTTCTGAACGAAGGTGGGGACCGCGATAAGCTTGGACGTGGGTGGGTGTGGGACGGGCAGATCGACGGATGTATTCACCAGAACCATGTATTTCGAGTTCGTCTGTATGACGGAATTCTGCATCCGAAGCTGCTCGCTTGGCATGCCAACGAGTTCGGTCAGGGCTGGTGCGAGAAAAATGGTCGGCAGAGCGTCAACCTCGCCTCGATCAGCTTGTCCCAGATCAAGCGGCTTCCCGTTCCGATTCCCCCGGTAGAAGCACAGGCTGATCTGGTCAGCGCAGCCGAAGAATGGCTGAGTGTCCTGGACACCGGCGAGCGTCTGGTGCGTGGAGGTCTCGCGAAGGCTACCGTGCTACGGAAGGCGTTGTTGGCGGAGGCATTCACGGGGCGGCTGGTGGCGCAGGATCCGGCGGATGAGTCGGCGTCGGTGTTGTTGGAGCGGATCCGGGCGGAGCGGGCGGGTGCGGTGAAGGCGCCGAGGCGGCGGCCACGCAAGCTTCCGGCGCAGGAGGGGCAGTCTGCGGCGGCGGTGGGGACCGCGTCCCGGCCGATGGGAGAGTGGGCCTCCGTCGTGTCCGCGCCGATGCTGCCGCTCGACGATGTTGCCATCGATAACGACAAGGATGTGCTGGGGTGAGCGCGAAGGCACGGCAGCTCGTCGCGAAGCTGTGGAACTACTGCGACGTGCTGCGCGATGACGGCGTCTCCACCATCGACTACGTCGAGCAGTTGACCTACCTGCTGTTCCTGAAGATGGCGCACGAGCGGGCTTACCGGAGCTTCAACCCGGACGTAGCCCTGCGGCCAGTCGCGGACCGGTGGCAGAAGCTGCTCGACTACGACGGCGACGACCTGGGGACCGCGTACCGACACACCTTGGAGGATCTCGCCAAGGAGGCGGGCATGCTCGGCGTGATCTTCCGCAAGGCGCAGAACCGCATCCAGGATCCGGCGAAGCTCAAGCGGCTTATCGTCGATCTGATTGAGAAGGAGGAGTGGTCGTCGACCGGTGTCGACGTGAAGGGTGACGCCTATGAGGAGCTGCTGGCCAAGAGCGCCGAGGATATCAAGTCCGGCGCCGGCCAGTACTTCACTCCCCGCGCACTGACCGCGGCCATGGTCGACTGCCTCCAGCCGGGTCCGGACGACACGGTCTTCGATCCTGCCTGCGGCACCGGCGGCTTCCTGCTGGCCGCCGCCGACTACATCCAGCGCCATCATGGCGCCACGCTGTCGCCGGAGCAGCGCGCCGGCTTCAGCCGCGGAAAGATCCGGGGTATGGAGCTGGTAGACGGCACCGCCCGGCTCGCCGCGATGAACATGCTGCTGCACGGCATCGGCCACCCCAACGGCAACACCCTCATCGACGTCGGGGACGCGCTCGCCGGCCGGTACGGCGGGAATCCGACGATGATCCTCGCCAACCCGCCGTTCGGCAAGAAGTCCTCAATCACCGTGATCGGTGAGGACGGCCGCGCTGGCCGGGACGATATTGCGTACAGCCGGCAGGACTTCTGGACGACGACCACGAACAAGCAGCTCAACTTCGTCCAGCACATCGCGTCGTCGCTGGACGTGGACGGCCGGGCCGCCGTCGTCGTGCCCGACAACGTGCTGTTCGAGGGCGGGGCGGGGGAAACGGTCCGCCGCCGGCTGCTGGCGGAATACGACGTCCACACCCTGCTGCGGCTGCCCACCGGTATCTTCTACGCCGGCGGGGTCAAGGCGAACGTGCTGTTCTTCGACAGGCGCCGGGCTCGGCCGGGCACGCCGTGGACGGCGACCCTGTGGGTGTACGACCTGCGGGTCGGCCAGCACTTCACGTTGAAGCAGAATCCGCTGCGCCGCGAGCACCTCGGCGACTTCGTCGCCTGCTACCGGCCGGGGGAACCGCGCGGCACCCGCACCGAGTCCGAGCGGTTCCGCCCGTTCGACTACGATGAGCTGGCCGCTCGGGACAAGGCGAACCTCGACATCACCTGGCTGCGCGACCCCAGCCTTGACGACGCCGACAGCCTGCTACCTCCCGACGTCATCGCCCGTGAGATCGTTGAGGAGCTCCAGGCCGCCCTGGTCGAGTTCTCCGCCATCGCAGATGCCCTCGCGGCCAACCGCTCCGCCGACGCCACCGCTACACCGGACGATGCCGCCTCGTCCGACTGAGACCTTGCGGTGTGAAAGGGCCTGACGCGCCGCGACCCCATCCCGTGGTCCGCGTCGCGGGTTCGACACGGACGTTTAGTCCACCACGTCTGGACGCAGCCCTACACCGCAG
>NZ_CDWTMG010000095.1:0-16173 GCF_977945845.1 Frankia sp. CcMO1 | reverse complement strand
CGCCGGCGCCGTGCTGGTGCCCGCACACCTGTGGGCCGGGCCGCACGTGTACGACCAAGTGCGCCGCGCGTCCGAGTACGTGTCACTCGCGACGCCCTGGCGGGGCCTCGTGAACGCCGTCGACGCGCTCGGCTACCATGACGTGCGCGACGCCGTCCCGATCGCCATGGCCGTGCTGGCCGTCGTCGTGCTCGTCGCGATGGCAGGCCTCCTGCGGGAGGCCGGGGTCGCGGGCCGCCCCGGCGACGCGGTCTCCGGGGGTGCGACCGCGCTGCTCGCCCTCGGCGTGGCCTACGTCGCGGCGAGCGCCTACGTGCTGCCATGGTACGACGCGCTGGTGTGGGCGCCGCTCGCCCTGCTCCCCGCCGTCCGCGGCCTGGACGAGGCGCTCCTGATCCGCCTGACGGCGCTCGCGCTCGCCTACACGCCGGGCCGCGTGGAGGACTCGGCGTCCTGGCTGACCACCGGGCTACTGGACCTGCGTCAGTTCGTGGCGCCCTGCGTCACCGGCAGCGTGCTCGTGTGGCTGCTCGTGAAGGGGCTCCCGGCCGCACGCCGATCGCTGACGGCGCCGCCCGTGTAGGACGGCGCCCGCAGGAGGACGACGGTCAGGCCGGCCAGCGTCAGCCCCCGCGCCGCCATCGCGGTGACCAGCAGCCAGTCCGGGGCACCCCACAGCCAGGACCACTGCAGCCACAGGAAGATATCGGTCGCGGCGAACGCGACCAGCCACCGGACGGGGACGGCCAGCAGCACGAGGAAGGGGAGCAGCCACAGGCCGTACTGCGGCGAGTCGACGCGGCCGAGGATGACGTAGCCGCTCACCATCGCGGCGCCCACCGCGATCCACGGATACCCATCCGGCTCCGATCGGCGGCGGTACCCGGCGACCAGGATCGCGGTCCACCCCGCGACGACGGCGATCGCGGACAACGTGTTCACGGCGCTGAACGATGTCGGCGGGATGATCCAGTACCAGAGCGAGTTCGTCGTCAGGTCGTTGAGCCGCACCGACTGCATGCGGTACGGCGCGGCCCAGCCCTCGGGGTTCGCGAGCAGGAACGGCAGGTTGACGACGGCGGCCGTGGCGGCCGCCCCGACGAGCACGCGGACGGCGTCACGACGGCGCTTCGCCAGCAGCAGGTGGATCAGGAGTGGCAGCAGCAGGAAGCCGGGCCACAGCTTCGCGCAGGCGCCGAGGGCGAGCAGGACCGCCGTCCAGCCCGGCCGCCCCCGCCGCCACGCCCAGACGGCGCCCACCGTCGCGGCCACGGGCAGGAGGTCCCAGTTGAGGAAGGCGTAGGCGGCCAGTTGCGGTGACAGCGCGAACAGGAGCGCCCGCCCGCCGGACAATCGATGCAGCGCCAGGGACGTCAGGAAGGCGAACGGCGACAGCGCGAGCGCCGAGACCACGAGGTAGGCGGCCGCGCCGTTGACCGGGAGAGCGGTCACCCAGGCGAAAACGCCGGTCAGCACCGGGTACTCGATCTGGCCCGCGCCGAGCTCCACCTTGAGCAGGTGCCCGTCGCGGTACGTGGACTTCACGTCGCCCTGGTAGGGCGCGACGTGCTCGCCCATGTCCCGCTGGTACCAGAGGGTCTGGATGTCGTTGTAGCAGCCCTTCGGCTGCTGGCCCGGCTCCCACGACGTCAGGCAGTACGACTTCAACGCTGCGCCGGCCAGCAATGTCGCGAGGGTGGCGAGCATGACGACGGCGAGTGTGGCCCCGGCGGCGGGAAGGAACCGCGACAGCCACTTCGGAGCGGGGGTATCGGCGGGCGCGGCTGTCGTCACGCCGACACCCTAGAGGGCTCCGGGGAAGGCCGGCGGTGACGAGCGCCCCGCCCGGTCAGGGCGGAAAGATCAGCGGGATCCCGAGATACATGATCACTAGCAGGGCCTGAGCGACCGCGAACGTCCCGATGACCCAGGACGCCGCGCCGGGCCGGAGCCGGACGGCGACGGCGACGGCGAGCGGCAGCAGCGGGACCAACGCCCGGGGCCTGAATCCCACCTGGTTGGACGCCAGCATCACGACGACGAGCGTGGCCGTGTACGCCAGCCAGGGCAGCGGGAACTGCCGCGGGCTCCGGAACAGGCACGCCAGTCCCGCCACCAGCAGGAGGAGCGTGACCGCCTGAACGATGCGCGTCGGGGAGCCGGCGGGGTCGCTCACGACTCGCCACACGGTCCGCACGGCGTGCGTCCCGAAGTCCATGTGCTGGTTCCAGCCGCGGGCCTGTGCCGTCATCCACGCCGTCGGAGACCCCGTCCGCCAGGCCAGATACCCCCAGAAGCCCGCAAGTCCGAGCGGGGCCAGCACCGGCGCGGCCAGGGCGCGCCGGTCCCGGTCCCGGCGGACTGCCACGACGGCGGCACACCCCGCGGCCGCGAACAGGCCGAGGCCGACGTCGGCACGGGTGGCACCTGCGACCGCGGCGGCCAGCCCGGCGAGCATCCACCGGCGCCGGTCGAGGAGCAACAGGCACGCGCCGGCCAGGGCCGCCGCCAGCGCCTCCGAGTACGCCCAGGACAGCACGACAGCACCCGGGAAGAAGCAGAACAACAGCGCGGACCGGTCCGCCGTGGCGTCGTCCGTGACCACCCGGGCGAGGGCGGCGACGAGCAGCATCGCGACGGCCCCGGCGATGACCGAGACGGCGATCGCGGCGACCACCGGCGGAAGCCGGACCCCGGATCCCGCGGCCACCAGGGCCGGGTAGCCGGGCAGGAACGCGAGAGTGCTCTGCTGCCCCTCGGCGGGCAGCGTCGCGGGATAGCCCTCGGCCGCCGTGCGGAGGAACCACCGCGCGTCCCAGCAACGGGCGAGGCCGTCGAACCCCTCGATCGGCCGTGGGACGGCGTAGCCGCAGCGTGCGCCGCGGAGTTCCAGGGCCGCGACCACGCCCATGGCCGCGAAGACGAGGAGGCGGGAGGCTGCGTAGGCCCCCAGAAGCCGCGACGTGTTCCCGGACACCCTCACGCGGCATCCCCGGCGATCCTCACGTTGACCGACGATATCCACCCATACGGGCGGGCAATCGATCACCCCTGCGGTGCCCGGAGTTCAGGCCTCCGAGCGGGTGAAACGTCTCCCTCAGTGGGCACAGAACGCGGACCACCAACCTACGCTCGGTAACGATCGCGGGCGTCGCGAGGAGTCGGGAACGGGAGCGTCGATGGCGGTCGTGCGAGCGGGCTCCCGCGTGCGGCTGCGGACCGCCGAGGGCAGGCGCGTGCTGCGCGCCCTGGCAACAGTCCGGATCGAGGACGGCTGGTTCATTCCCGTGATCGGCGACGTCACGGCACTGGGCCCGGACACGGTAGCCGCCGACCTTGCGACCGACGAGGGCCTCCTGACCGTCCCTGCCGTGATCATCGGCCGGGGGAACGTCCTGGGCCTGCGTCCGGCGGGTCCGGTCGAGTCGGTGCCCGTGCAGCGACGTGGCGACCTGCGCGGCGGGTTGTCCATACCGCTCCGGGCCGCCTATCTGCCGGACGGGCGGATCCAGGCTCGGCCGCCGTCACCGGGGACCACCCGGGCCGCCGATCTGGAGGGCCTGACCATCAACGCTTCGGCGGGTGGTGTCGCGGCCCAACTGGACATCATCTCCGCGGTGACGGTCGGCGTCCGGCTCCACGTCGAGCTCGACCTGCCCGACGGCGACCCGGCCGCGGCGATCGCCCTCGTCGTGGAACAGCGCGGGCGGCTCCTGCGGGCACGGTTCCATGACATCGCTCTTCGCGACCGGGAGCGGCTGGTCCGCCTGGTTTTCGCGCGACACCGGGCGGAACTCGCCGCGCTGGCCGAGGAGCGCAGGGCGCTCGAGGCCGACTAGCGTGCGTCCGAAGTGATCTGACGATTCGCGGACTGAGTCGTGTGTGGACCCCGTATTGGGGTCCAAGCGCGACTCAGTCGTGTGTGGACCCGTTGTTGGGGTCCAGGCGCGACTCAGTCGTGTGTGGACCCCAGAAACGGGTCCACACACAACTCAGTCCGCGGACGGGGTGGGCCCGGCGTCACACCGCCCTCTGATTGCCGGCCGTCGGCGAGCCCCGCTGCGCGCCCGCCCGCCGCGGGGGAGGATGATCGAGGGTCGCCGCCGTCGCCGGGTCCACTCCTCCCTCCGTTCGCCTTCCGAGGAGCCGCCGTGTTCGCCAAGATCCTGGTCGCCAACCGCGGGGAGATCGCCGTCCGGGCCTTCCGGGCGGCGTACGAGCTCGGCGCCCGCACGGTCGCCGTCTTTCCCTACGAGGACCGGGGCGCCGTCCACCGGATCAAGGCCGACGAGTCGTACCTGATCGGCGAGCGGGGCCACCCCGTGCGGGCGTACCTGGACCCGGACGAGATCATCCGGGTCGCTCGCGAGGCCGGAGCGGACGCCGTCTACCCGGGTTACGGGTTCCTTTCCGAGAACCCCCAGCTCGCCCTCGCCTGCGAGGCCGCCGGGATCCGGTTCGTGGGACCGCCGCCGGGCGTGCTGTCCCTGGCCGGCCACAAGGTCCGGGCCGTGGCGGCCGCCCGCCAGGCGGGCATCCCGGTCCTCCGCTCGTCGGCGCCGTCGTCGGACGTCGACGAGCTCGTCGGCGCCGCGCCCGACATCGGATACCCCCTGTTCGTCAAGGCGGTGGCCGGTGGGGGAGGGCGGGGCATGAGGCCGGTCGCGCACGCCGCCGCGCTGCACGAGGCGCTCCAGACCGCGATGCGCGAGGCGGGCGGGGCGTTCGGTGACCCGTCCGTGTTCCTGGAGCAGGCGGTGCGGCGCCCACGGCACATCGAGGTCCAGGTACTCGCCGACGCGACCGGCGAGACCGTGCACCTGTTCGAACGCGACTGCTCGGTGCAGCGCCGCCACCAGAAAGTCGTGGAGATCGCGCCCGCGCCGGCCCTCCACCCGGACCTGCGTGACCGGCTCTGCGCCGACGCGGTCGCCTTCGCCCGAGCCGTCGGGTACGTGAACGCCGGCACCGTCGAGTTCCTCGTCGACACCAGCGGCGAGGCGGCCGGGCGCCACGTGTTCATCGAGATGAACCCGCGGATCCAGGTGGAGCACACGGTCACCGAGGAGGTGACCGACGTCGACCTGGTCCAGGCCCAGCTGCGGATCGCCTCCGGCGAAACGCTCTCGGACATCGGCCTGAGCCAGGAGACGATCCAGACCCACGGCGTGGCGATGCAGTGCCGGGTGACGACCGAGGACCCGTCCAACGGCTTCCGCCCCGACACCGGCATGATCACGACGTACCGCTCCCCGGGTGGGGCCGGCGTGCGGCTGGACGGCGGAACGGTCCACGCCGGCGCGTCGATCAGCCCGCACTTCGACTCCATGCTGGTGAAGCTGATCTGCCGGGGACCGGACTTCGCCACCGCCGTCCGGCGGGCGCGGCGCGCCCTCGCCGAGTTCCGCGTCCGCGGCGTCAGCACGAACATCGCATTCCTGCAGGCTGTGCTCGCCGAGCCGGACTTCGTCGCCGGCGGCGTGCCGACCTCGTTCATCGACGAGCGCCCGAACGTGCTGATCGCCCGGCCCAGCGCCGACCGCGGCAGCAAGCTGCTCTCGTGGCTGGCCGACGTCACGGTCAACTCGCCGCACGGCGTCGCGCCGGTGAAGGTGTCGCCCGCCGAGAAGCTGCCCGCCGCGGACCTGCGCGATCCCGCACCGGCAGGCTGGCGCCAGCGCCTGCTGGAGCTCGGCCCGGCGGGGTTCTCCGCTGCGCTGCGTGAGCTGCCGGAGGTCGCGGTCACCGACACGACCTTCCGTGACGCGCACCAGTCGCTGCTCGCCACCCGGGTGCGGACCAGCGACCTGGTCGCGGTCGCGCCGTACGTCGCCCGGACGACGCCGCAGCTGCTGAGCGTCGAGTGCTGGGGCGGCGCGACGTACGACGTCGCGCTGCGCTTCCTCGGCGAGGACCCGTGGGACCGGCTCGCGAAGCTGCGCGAGGCGATGCCGAACCTGTGCCTGCAGATGCTGCTGCGCGGCCGGAACACGGTCGGGTACACGCCCTACCCGACGGCGGTCACCGACGCGTTCGTCGAGGAGGCCGCCGCCACCGGCATCGACATCTTCCGGATCTTCGATGCGCTCAACGACGTCGGCCAGATGCGCCCCGCGATCGACGCCGTCCGCGCCACCGGGACCGCGGTCGCCGAGGTCGCGCTCTGCTACACCGCCGACCTCCTCGACCCGGCCGAGCGGCTCTACACGCTGGACTACTACCTGCGCCTCGCCGAGCGGATCGCCGAGGCGGGCGCGCACGTGCTGGCCATCAAGGACATGGCCGGCCTGCTGCGGCCGCACGCCGCCGCGCGGCTGGTCACCGCCCTGCGGGAGCGGTTCGACCTGCCGGTGCACCTGCACACGCACGACACGGCGGGCGGCCAGCTCGCGACGCTGATGGCCGCGATCGCCGCGGGGGTGGACGCCGTCGACGCGGCCTCCGCGTCCATGGCCGGGACGACGAGCCAGCCCCCGCTGTCTGCCCTCGTGGCCGCCCTCGTGCACACGGACCGCGACCCCGGACTGGACCTGCGCGCGGTCATGGACCTGGAGCCCTACTGGGAGGCCGTCCGGCGGCTGTACTCGCCGTTCGAGTCGGGGCTCAGCTCGCCCACGGGCCGGGTCTACGACCACGAGATCCCCGGCGGCCAGCTGTCCAACCTGCGCCAGCAGGCCATCGCGCTGGGGCTGGGGGAGAAGTTCGAGCAGATCGAGGCGATGTACGCCGCTGCCGACCGGATCCTCGGCCGCCTGGTGAAGGTGACGCCGTCGTCGAAGGTGGTCGGCGACCTCGCCCTGCACCTGGTGGCCGTGGACGCCGACCCGGCCGAGTTCGCCGAGCACCCGGAGCGGTTCGACGTCCCCGACTCGGTGATCGGCTTCCTCGCCGGGGAACTGGGCGAGCCGCCGGGTGGCTGGCCGGAGCCGTTCCGTACCCGGGCGCTCGCGGACCGGACGGTGCGCGCAGGCGTCGTCGACCTCGCCGAGGACGATCATGCCGGGCTGGCGAAGGACCGGCGCGGCACACTGAACCGGCTGCTCTTCCCGGGTCCGGCGCGCGAGTTCGCCGGGGTGCGGGAACGGTACGGCGACGTGTCCCTGCTGGACACGCGCGACTACCTGTACGGGCTCCAGCCAGGTGAGGAGCACGTGATCCGGCTGGACCGCGGCGTGCGGCTGCTCGTGGAGATCGAGGCGATCGGCGAGGCGGACGAGCGCGGGATGCGCACCGTGATGTGCACCATGAACGGGCAGTTGCGGCCGGTCCAGGTCCGGGACCGAGCCGTGCAGGTCAGGGTCCTCGCGGCGGAGAAGGCAGACGCCAAGCAGCCCGGGCACGTGGCCGCGCCGTTCGCCGGCGTCGTCACGCTGGTAGCGGCCGAGGGGGACGAGGTCGCGGCGGGCCAGACCGTCGCGACGATCGAGGCGATGAAGATGGAGGCGTCGATCACGGCCCCCGTCGCGGGCGTGGTCCAGCGCGTCGCCGTCGGCGGCGTCCAGCAAGTAGAGGGCGGCGACCTCCTGCTGGTCCTCTCTTCGGCGGTGATCAAGTAATTCCCGTGGATCAAGTAATTCCCGTGGATCTTCCGGACCCACGGGAATTACTTGATCCACGGGAATTACTTGATCCACGGGAATTACTTGATCACCGCCGAAGGGGTCAGCCGCCCAGTTGGCGGCTGCGGCGGAGCCCGTCGAGGAGCGCCGTCTGCCCTTCCCCGGCGGTGTCGATGCGGTAGGAGTACCCGCCGCTGGTGTCGGCGATCTTGCGCAGCGCGTCGTAGTCGGCGTCCGGCCCGAGCCCGGCGGTGTAGATGGCGACCTTCTGCTTGCCCGCGTTGAGGCGGCGGATCTCGTTCAGTACCTCGTCCAGGTTCGCGCCGTTCGTATCCTCGTTCGCGCCGTCACTGAGCAGGATGATCGCGTTGACCGACTTGAGGTCGTACGTGCGATGCATCTCCCGCATGGCCGCGATCGTGACGTCGTACAGGGACGTTCCGCCGCCGCTCAGATACTGGTCCACTTTCGTGGCCAGGGACATCAGGTACGCGCGATAGGTCTGTCCCGACTTGGCCAGCGCCCCCAGCCGCCCGATCGGAGCCATCTCGCGCCAGTCCTGGTCGCCCTTCATCCGCGAGGCGAAGACCCACGCACCCACCGATGATCGATCAGGCAGCAGTTGAGCTCCCAGCCGCGCGGCAGCACCGGCGAGGGCGATGCGGCTCGTGCCGTCGTCCAGCTTGGCCCGCATGGACAGGGACACGTCGATGACGGCGAGCAGCCGCGACGGACGGGCAAGGTTCTCGATCCGGGTCACCATGCCTTCGACCTCGGACTTCGCCGGCGGCGCGAGCGTCCGCATGGCGCCGCTCTCGACGCCCGGTCCCGCACCGCCCTGCCCGGACGGGTCCCGGAAGCCGGCCTTGCGGACGATCGCGCGGGCGTCCGGGGACGCCAGCCTGTCCACCACCTGCTGCACGGCGGCCTCGTGCGCCGGCGTCGTGTTGCCGGTGTCGACCTTCATCACCGGGTAGTCGAGGACCGGCGACCCCTCCCGGGGGTAGACCGCGACCACGTTCGAGTTGCCGCTCTGCAGGTTGGTCGACGCGACGGCCTGTTCGGACGCGGGGATCACCGGCGAGTTGGCGGTGCCGGAGCGGGCGATGGCGAAGGCAGCCTGCGGCGACGGAATCTCTCCGCGGTCCGCGGAGAGGACGACGTTCACGACCGCCTGGTCCGCGGTGGCCCCCTTGCCGAGCGTCTGCCACAGGGCGATCAGAGCGGCCAGGCTGTCGGCTTCGGACTCGATGTCCGGCACGGCCATCGGTCTCGACCCCCGGAGCACCTGGTTCCAGGTCGGTGGCTGCTTGATCCAGCCCAGCCGGTCGGCCGCCGTCCGGCTCGTGGCCACCACGACGGGGGAGAGCGCGAGCGGAGCGACCTGCTGCATCCGCCAGCGGGTGACCTGCTCGACCCAGACCTCCGAGTCGGGGATCCAGATCTGCGGTGCCCGGTCGGGCGGCAGGATCGTGGAGCTGGCGACGGTCTCGACGCCCTCCTGGGACCGCACGGTGACGGCAGTGCAACGGTCGCCGGGGACCTTCGTGCCGTTGACCGGATCGAGGATCTCCGTGACGACGGACTTCATCTCCGGCTCGACCAGCACGTCCACCCGCTCGGCGGGGCACGGCGGCTCGGCGGCCCAGGGGAGCCGGGCCAGGGCCTCACGCGGCCCGAGCAGCACCGCCGCACCGATCACGACCACGACGCCGACAGCGACGAGACCGAGCCTCGCAGGCGTACCGAGGCCGCGGGACCCCAGGCTGAGACGACCGTCCAAGGACGTGTGACGCCCCATTGCGTGGCACCCCCTCCCGGGCTGTGATGGTTGCGCTGAGTGAGGCCAGCCGGGGTCCTAGAGCAGCGCGTCGCGAAGAAGGTTAACTCAGGTGTAGCCGAATTAGACGCGTGCGCACTCGAGAATCGATAGTTAGTCACTCAACGTGACGAACACGCTTCTCTCATTTCGAGAGCCCCCGGGCGCGGCGCAGGCCGTCCAGCAGCGAGGATTGGCCCTGGAGGGCGGTGTCGATCCGGTACCACTCGCCGCCTGCCGCCGAGGCCAACTGGGCGATCGCCTTGTAGTCGGCGTCGCGGCCCAGTCCGCCGAAGTACACGTGGACCTTGTTCGAGCCCGAGTTGAGCTGTCGGATCTGGGCCAGCGTCTGCTGCAGCGTGGGGCTGCCGGGATCCTCGTTCGCGCCGTCGGTGATGACGAGGATCACGTTGTCCGCGCGCTCGTCGTAGGTCTGGTGCATGTACCGCATGCCCGCGAGGACGACCTCGTAGAGTGCGGTGCCGCCACCCGCCAGGTAGCGGTCCGGATTCGTGGTCAGCCGGGACAGTTCACCCCGGTACGTCGCCCCGCCCGACGCGACCGACCCCAGCGGGCGGATCGCGGCCACCTCGCGCCAGTCCTGCGCGCCCTTGAGCTTGTGGGCGAAGATCCAGGCACCCACCGACGAGCTGTCCGGCAGGACGTTGGCCCCGACCCGTGCGGCGTTGGCACCGACGTCGATCCGGCGCAGGCCGTCATCGAGCTTGTTCGTCATCGAGAGCGAGACGTCGAGGAGGGCGAGGACGCGCGAGGGCTGGGACAGCTTGTCCAGGCGGTCCAGCATCCCCTGGACCTCGCCCGCGCCGGGCGGGGGGAGAAGGGTGACCTGACGGGTCGCGATGCCCTTGCCGACGGCCGGGCTCGCGTCGGGGCCGCGGAAGCCGTTCCGCCGCGCGATCGTCTCCGTGTCGGCCGATCCCAGCCGGTCCAGGACGCGCTGGACGGCGGCCGCCCGCGACGGCGACTCCGCGCCGGTCGTCACCCGGGTGACCGGGTAGGTCAGCAGCGGCGACCCCTCCCGGGGGTAGATGGCCGCCAGGTCCGGTTCCGGGGAGGCCTCGTTCATCGCGGCGACGGCCTGCTCGGTGGTGGGCACGATCGGGGCGTTCACCGATCCGGACCGGGCGAGGGTCAGCGCCTCCTGCGCGCTGGGCACCTCACCACGGTCGGCCGCGAGCACGATGTTGACGACGGCCTGGTCCGCGGCCGCCCCCTTGCCCAGGGTCTGCCAGAGGGCGATCATCGCGGACAGGCTTTCCGCCTGGGACTGGATGTCGGGCACCGCGACCGACCGCCTGCCCTGCAGAGCCTCCCGCCAGGTGGGGTTCCCGGTGCTGAGGCCGAGGCTCACGGCGGCGGCACGGCTGGTCGCCAGCACGACGGCGGACGAGGCGAAGCTCCTGGACGGGCGGGTCTTCCACGACGGCATCCGCTCGACCCACGTCGGCGAGTCCGGCACCCAGATCTGCGGGATGCGGCTGGGCGGCAGGCCCTCGGCGGTGGCGACCGTCTCGACGGCCTCCTGCGCGGTGACCTTCACCGCCACGCAGCGCCCCCCGGTGACCCGCTTCCCCTCAACGGCGGCGAGCGACTCCGTCACCGTGCCTCGCAACTCGGGCTCGACGAGGACCTCGACGGTCTCGGCGGGGCAGGTGCCCTCCGCGGCCCACGGCAGACGCCCCATCGCCTCGGGTGGCGCGACGAGGACGAAGGCGCCCAGCAGGACGACGCACCCCGCCGCGAGCAGCGCCAGTCGGGCCGGCAGGGGCAGGGCGGCCGGCGTGACGGGCGTGACACCCGCCTCCAGCCGCGGACCGTGCCGACCCATCGGTCATCACCTCACCCAAAGTTACGCTGTGCAACAGATTGGCTACTACCACCCCGTAGCGTAACCAGCCTAGTGAAGAGCGCCACGTTGTCACAGCAGCGCATGGTGATGCAGCAGTTTGGCGTTGCCCGGATCGGCCACGTCGGGCTAGGCGAGGGGAAGGGGCCACGGCGTCGGCGTGGTCCGGGAGCTCTCGCCTGGGCGGCAGCCCGGCGGAGGCTCGAGAGCCTAGGCCCCGCGCTGACTGAGGAACCGCTCCACCAGCGTGCGCACGACGATGGCCATGCTGAAGCCGTTCTCCTGGGCGAACGCCCGCAGCCGCTCGTAGTCCTCCTCGGGGAGGCGGACGGGAAGCACCTTGAGCTTCACGTCCATCGCCTGCATGACGTCCTTCTGCTCCGCCTCGGACAGCCCTGGCGGGAACATGAAGACGCCGGCGGTCCCCGGGGGCTGGAACGCCGCGGAAGCCGCGGCGGTGGTCTGGCCACCCGGCACGAGCCGGCCCGCCAGCATCGCGCCGAGCACCTCGTCCTGATCTTCCTTGCTGAGCCCCCGTACCGCCTTGATCAGCAGCTCGATCACACGATCCGACATCGCGATACCGCCCTTCGATATCGCTCCAGTGTCGCCCGCGCAGCGTCTCCACGCCAGGGGGCCAATTCGGCGGCCTCCGTGGGCGCTTCGTCGCCGGAGGGGAGGCCGGTGATCGTGGACGCCTGGACCGCCTCGGCAGAGACTGGACGGATGGCCACGAAGAACCGGTCCACCGGCAGTGCCTCGGAGCCGGCGGCGATCGCGCCGGTGCCCAAGAAGCTCTACGAGCATGAGCTCCTGCGGCTGCAGGGGGAGCTGGTGGCGATGCAGGAGTGGATCCGCCGCGAGGGGGTCCGGCTCGTCGTCGTCTTCGAGGGCCGCGACGCCGCCGGGAAGGGTGGCACGATCCAGCGGATCGCGCAGTATCTCAATCCGCGGGTGACCCGGATCGCTGCCCTGCCCGCCCCCTCCGAGCGGCAGCGGACGCAGTGGTACTTCCAGCGCTACGTGGAGCACCTGCCCGCGGCCGGCGAGATCGTGCTCTTCGACCGCTCCTGGTACAACCGGGCCGGCGTCGAGCGGGTGATGGGCTTTTGCAGTCCCCAGGAGCACCAGCGGTTCCTGCGCCAGTGCCCGATCTTCGAACGGTTGCTCGTGGAGGACGGGATCCTCCTTCGCAAGTACTGGTTCTCGGTGTCCGACACCGAGCAACTCCAGCGGTTCGAGTCGCGGCGCGATGACCCGCTCCGGCGCTGGAAGCTGTCCCCGATGGACCTGGACTCCATCACACGGTGGGAGGCGTACAGCCGGGCGAAGGACGAAATGTTCGTCCACACCGACGTTCCGGAGTCCCCGTGGCACGTGGTGGAGAGCGACGACAAGCGCCGCGCCCGGCTGAACATGATCGCGCATTTGCTGTCCACCGTGCCGTACCGGCACGTCGACCCACCCGTGCTCGACATCCCGCCGAGACCGGCGTCAACCGGGTACGAGCGCACCCACCGCGAGTTGCAGCGCTATGTTCCCGATCATGCCTCGACCCTGTCCGACCGCGCCTAGATCCGCCGCGGCCCACATGGGGCGCCGCCGCCAAGGTTTGCCCACGCAATGGCTGTGATTCGGGGGCGCGGAATCGTTTAGGCACGCCCAGAACGTGGGCGAACCTCCCGACCTGCGTCGATAAGGTTCAGTATGGCTGACACCCAGGTTGACTCTTCCCCCCTGCGATCGACGGCGCCGACGGTGCTGGCGGGGATGTTCGCCGTCTCCGGCGTCCTGCACTTCGCGACACCTGAGCCGTTCCTCGCCGTCATGCCCCGGCAACTGCCGGCCCAGCGGGCGCTCGTGTATGCGAGCGGCGCGATGGAACTCGTCTGCGCCGCCGGGTTGGTGCGCCGGAAGGCGTGGGCGGGGACGGCGAGCGCGGTCCTGCTGACGGCGGTCTTCCCGGCGAACGTCCAGATGGCGCTGGACTCCGGCAGTGGCCGGATGCCGGGGCTGGCGGACAACCCGTTCGTCGCTTGGGGTCGGCTGCCATTGCAGGCGCCGCTGGTCTGGGCCGCGCTCCAGGGGCGCCGCCGTCGTCGCGGGCGCAAGGGACGCAAGGGATAGGACGCGCCTCCGCGCTGCCCCGGAGACGGTCCCGGCTCGGGCAGGTAGGCGTCGATCGCCGCGCGCAGCGGGCACTGCTGCTCGTCCAGGCTGACTCGTTCAGCTTCGTGCCGCAGTGACCGCCATCGTGACGTAGGGCATCGTGATGCTGCCGCGGCCCATTGCATCGATGGCGGCTCCGACCTCCCGCAGTACCTCGGCCAGCTTGTCCGCAGGGAGCCAGGTGAGGCCGCCGGAGGTCGGCAGCAGGTCCAGCCACTCGCCCGGGGTGTAGGTCAGCGCCCAGTCGAATCTCCACTGCTCGGGCTCGCCGAACGCGCCCGCCTCGCGCATGCCGTCCGACGCCTTGGTTGACAAGACCTGGTAGCCGTCCATCGCCTTGGTCGCCGTCTGCATGTTGAAGGGCGAGTCGGGCACGACCCGCTGATAGACCGCCGACAGGGCCTCCGCCACGTCGGGTGGCACTTCGAAGACGTGCCAGAATGCCGCCAGCCGACCGCCCGGCCGCAAGGCCTGCGCCGCCATGGCAGCGCCGGCGACCGGGTCGATCCAGTGCCAGGCCGTCCCGGCGATGACCGCGTCGAACGTCCGGCCGGCCGGATCCCACGCCTCGAACGTCGCGACCTCGACCTCCAGCCCGCGCTGCCGCGCGAACTCGGCCATGCGCGCGTCGGGCTCGACCCCGAGCACGGTGCAGCCGGCGGCCTGGAACTGCCGCGCCGCGATGCCGGTGCCGCAGCCCACGTCGAGGACGCCGGGTCCGGGACTGGCGGCGACGATGCGCTCCACCATGGCGTCGGGATAGCGGGGGCGGGCGCGGTCGTATCGTTCGGCGTCCACCCCGAACGACTCGGCCGCTTTCCGGAGGTGATGGGGTGCCGGTGGGGGAGGAGGTGATCCGCCCGGCGGTAGAGTGGGCATGCGCCCACTATAGTGGGCAGATGCCCACTCGTCACCGGAAGGCCGGTGACGGGTCTTGGCGGGTCCGCCAGGGAGGAGACGCATGGCGCCGACGGGCGTGGCCCTCCGTGACGCGCGGGAGCAACTGTTCGACGCCGCCCAGCGCGTCCTGCTCCGGGACGGCCCGAACGCGCTGACCAGCCGGGCGGTCACCACGGAGGCGGGTTGTGCGAAGGGCGTCCTGCACCGGCACTTCGCCGACTTCGACGCCTTCCTCGCGGAGTTCGTCCTGGACCGCATCGCGCGGATGGACGACCGCACGCAGGCCCTGCGGGCGGTCACCGGGAGCGGGAACGTCGTCGACAACCTCACCAGCGCGCTGACCGGCGTCTTCGATTCGGTCGCTCTGTCGATGGTCGGCCTGATCAGCGCCCGGGACGAGCTGCGTGCCCGGCTGCGCCGGACCCTGCCGGCCGGCATTCCCGTCCTGACCGAGGCCGCGATCATCATCGCCGCTTACCTGACCGCGGAGCGGGACCTGGGCCGCGTCGCGGTGGATGCCGACGTCGACACTCTCGCGGCAATCCTCATCGGGACGGGACACATGCTGTTCGCCGGTCGGGACGGCGTGCCGGTGGAGTCGGCGGCTGTTCGCACGATGGTGACCACGGTGATCGCCGGCGTCGTGCGTGCGGAACAGCCGTAGGTCTCCCATCGGGGTGGCGGAGAGTGGGGTGGCAGGGATCGCAGCCGTCGGGGGATAGCCGTTCTGACGTATCGGTCGGCGCGGCAGGAGATGCCGCCGCGCAACTAATGGTTGCATGATGCCGGGTCTCCGTATAGTATCTTTCGCAACCAAACGTTGCGGGAGGGTGTTATGGAGTTCGGGGCCATCGAGCGGGAGATCTACGTCGAGGCGTCGCCCGAGATCGCCTTCGAGGTCGTGAGCAGTCCGGACCACCTCAAGGAGTGGTGGCCTGACGACGCCCGGTACGACCCGGCCTCCGGTTCGGCCGGGGAGCTCGTCTTCGGCAATCCCGACGACGGCGGGAAGCTGGTGCCGTTCACGGTCGTCGACGTGCGACCGCCCCGGACGTTCTCGTTCCGGTGGGCGCACGCGGCCGGCGAGATCGCGGGGGAGGGCAACTCCTTCCTGGTCACCTTCGACCTGACCCCGTCGGGAGCTGGGACGTTGCTCAGGATGACCGAGACCGGCTTCCGCGAGATGGGCTGGGAGATCGCGGTCCTGGAGCGGCAGTACCAGGAGCACGTCACCGGCTGGGACTACTTCCTGCCAAGGCTGGCGCCGTACGTCGCGACGCTGAAGGTGCGGCAGCAATGAGCACCGCGCTGGCCGACGTCGTCGACGACGACCTCTGGTCCGCCATCGGCGACCCGACCCGGCGCCGGATGCTCGACCTGCTGCTCACCGAGGGCGACGGCACGGCGACCACGTTGAGCCGGCAACTGCCGGTCACCCGTCAGGCCGTGGCCAAGCACCTCGGCGTCCTCGATCGGGTCGGGCTGGTCCGGGGGACACCGGCGGGCCGGGAGAAGCGGTACCGGGTGGACGACGCCCAACTCGCCCGCGCGGTGGCCCAGCTGACGTCGGTCGGGTCGGCGTGGGACGCCCGGCTGCAGCGGATCAAGCGGGTCGCCGAGGCGATCCAGCGCGCCCAGCAGGACTGACAGGGAGACAGACCACAACAACAGGCGAGATCAAGGAGAGCCGATGCGTCGCGCCGATGCGGTGGAGGTGATCGGGGGCCGGGTTGCTGGCCGCGGCCGGCGGGTTGGGGCATCGGAAGGTGGCCGAGGTGGTGGGGCGGCCGGCCTCGACGGTGCGGGACTGGCTGCGGCGGGCGGGGCGGGTCGCTGGTCGGGTGCTGGCGGTGTGCGGG
>NZ_CDWTMG010000094.1:0-16382 GCF_977945845.1 Frankia sp. CcMO1 | reverse complement strand
GAAGACAAGCCTAGACGCCCGCCAGGACGGGATGCTCACCTGGCCGCAGATCCGGGCGTTCGGTATCACCCGGCGTCAGCTCAACCGGCTGATACGCGACGATGCGTGGTCGGTTCCCTATCGGGGCACGTTCCTCCTGCCCGGTGCCCATGCCGTACGTGGGTCCGTGCGGGCTGCGTTGGTCGGTCGTCCCAGGGCCGTTGTCTGCGGTATCACCGCCGCGCGCCTTCTCGCCCTGGAGGGTCTTCCGAGGTCCCTGCCATTGTGGACGGGGCGAGCCCGCGGCCCGATGGGGCCCGATGGTGCGATTCCGTGCGCTCGCCGTCACGGTCTCCCATCGACCGCTCCGCCCCGGCAGGAGACCCCTCCCGGCCGGGTCTGCCGGGGTCGGTTCCCCGCGAGGCAACGGATACGGGGCGGCGACGAACGGCCTACCAAGCCGAGTCGGTGCATCTTCTTGTCCCCCCTGCGGTGGGCGCGGTGGCGCACACTCCGGGGCTGGTGGTGCACCGGGGCTGGTGCGACGCTGACGAACGGCGACTGCTGTCGGGTATTCCGGTGACGACGGTCGAGCGGACTTTGGCCGATCTCGTGCTGGACAGTGATCGGGAGACCGCGGTCAGCCTGTTGGACGCCGCCCTGCGGGGCGGGCATCTGGACGACGTCCACCGGGTGCGGGCGGCGGCCGCGCGCCGCTGGGGCACAGCCGAACGGCGAGGTTGGTTCGATCTGGTCGACCGACGGGCCGAGTCTCCGCTGGAGACGCGACTGCGGTTGTTGCTCACCGATGCGGGTCTGGCGCCCGAACAGCTCCAATGGCCGGTATGGGAGCCCGACGTGCCCGGCCAACTCTCACCCGGCGGTTCGGGCTCGGCTCCGACGACCTCGTCCGCCGGCAGGGGCCGATCTGCGGGGCTCGTTGCGCGGCTGGACATGGCCTGGCCCAGTTGTCTGCTGGCCGTCGAGGCCGACGGCGCCGCCTTCCACGAGGATCCCCACGCACTCTTCCGGGATCGGGTCCGGCAGAACGCCCTGCTCGCCCTCGGCTGGAGGCTCCTCCGGTTCACCTGGGCCGATGCCCTGAGCCGGCGAAGATACGTCGTGGAGATGGTGGAGCAGATGCTCCTCCGCCAGCGGCAGCAGTGACCTGGCGGGGGAGCCCGGGGGCCCGGGGGAGTTCGGGGGAGTTCGGGGGAGCAAGGCACGGTTCGCGGGGCCGGGACCGTGCCTTGCTCCCCCAGATTCGCCCGTTCCGGGTGCTGGCCGGTGCTGGTGGGTGCTGGGTCAGACGGCGGAGATGGCGCGCAGGACGTCCATGCGGGCGGCGCGCCGGGCGGGGAAGACGGCGGCGAGCACGCCGAGGATCGCCCCGGTGAGGACCACGAGCAGGATCGTCCGTACCGGGTAGGCGAACGTGCTGATTCCCAGGGAGGCCAGCGCCTTCGTCAGCGCCCAGCCGAAGATGCTCCCGACGACGACGCCCAGCACGGCTCCGAAGACCGAGATGATCATTGATTCAAGGATGACCATCAGCCTCATCTGCGACCGCGTCATGCCGACCGCACGCAGCAGACCGATCTCCCGGGTCCGTTCGATTACCGAGAGCGCCAGGGTGTTGACGATACCGAACAGTGCGATGACGACTGCCAAGGCCAGCAGCACGTAGATGAACCCGAGCAGCTGGTCGACCTGCTTCTCCTGCTGTGCGACGAACTCGGACTGGTCCCGGACCGCCACGGTGGCGAACGACTTGACCACCGTGGCGATCTCGGCCCGGACCATCGCCGGGTCTGCCCCGCTCGCCCTCTTCACCAGGACAAACAGGTCGAGGTCATCGGTGGAATGCCGGGCGAACTCGCTCGTGGAGATGATCCACTTGCCGGCTACCTGGCTCTTCTTGTAGGTGCCCACCAGGGTCAGCTCCGCGCGGCCGTCAGCGAAGGTGACCGGGACCTTCTGCCCCACCCGTAGCTGGTGGTCCGCGGCGGTGGAGTCCTCGGCCAGGATCGTGCCGTCGCCGAGGGCGTGGACGTCACCGGTCACCTCCTTGATGGCCAGCATCTTGACCAGACCCGCCGGGTCGCCGGCCAGCACCTGGGAGCTCTGCCCGGAGATCTTCACCAGGCCGCCCCGAAGACCCGTGGCGATCTCGATGCCGGGCTTGCCGGCCAGCTCGCGAGCCACCTCACCGCTGAATCCCTGCCCGAAGTTCTGGGGAGTCAGGTAGAAATTGGCGCCGAGGCTGTTCGACACTGTCTCCCGCACCGACTCCTTGATCGACTGTCCGAGCACGGAGAAGGCGCTGACCAGGGCGAGTCCGATCATCAACGCGGAGGCGGTGGAGGCGGTCCGGCGCGGGTTGCGCATCGCGTTCTCCCGGCCGAGCCGGCCGGTGGCCCCGAACATCCTCGCCAACGGTGCGCCGAGGATCCGGATGATCGGTCCGGACAGCAGCGGTGAGAGGGTGGCGACGCCGAGGAAGATCCCCGCCGCGCCCACCCCGACGGCGGTGGCTCCCGGCTTGCCCGCCGAGGCAGTGCCGAGGATCATCAGGACGATGCCGAGCGCGGTGAGCACCGACCCGGCGATCGCCCGGGAGCGCAGCGAGCGGGTCGGCAGCACGTAGGTCTCCCGCATCGCCGCGATCGGTGGCACCGACGCGGCCTTGCGGGCTGGCACGAACGCCGCCGCGGCGGTGATGAGCACACCGACGGTGTAGGCGATCACGACGGTGCGGGGGCGGAAGACCAGCGCACCGCTGGGCAGCTCCACGCCGAACAGGCCGACGGCGGCGCGCAGCAGCAGCGCGAGCCCCGCGCCGGCCACCAGGCCGGCACTGGCCCCGGCGAAGCCGACCAGCGCCGCTTCGACCTGCAGGGACACCTGGACCTGACGTTTGCTCGCCCCGATCGCTCGCAGCAGGGCCAGTTCCCGCACCCGTTGGGCGACGAGCATCGTGAAGGTGTTGAAGATGATGAAGGCGCCAACGAAGACCGAGATGGCGGCGAAGATCAGCAGAAAGGTGGAGAAGCCGCTGACGGCGTTCTGCACGGCACTGGCGCTCTCATCCGCTAACTGCCTGCCGGTGATCGCCTCGACACCCGGCGGGAGCGCGGCGGCGACTCGGGCCCGCAGCTCCTCCTGGGTCAGGCCGGGCTTGGCGGCCAGGTGGATCGCGCTGAACCGGTCGGGCGCGAGCAGGACCCGCTGGGCGGTGGCGGTGTCGAACGCGGTGATGGCGGCGCCCCCGAGACTGTCCTGACCGCCGATCCGGAAGGTGCCGACCAGGGTGTACTGCGCGGGCGGACCCTTGGTCTGCACCGAGATCTTTGCCCCGAGCGGCAGGTGGAGCTTCTCCGCGGTCGCCCGGTCGACGACGATCTCCCCGGGGCCGGGCGGGCGACCCTCGGCGATCTCCTCCGCCGAGGTGGGCTGATCCCCGGTCCAGCTGATACCGATCCCCGGCGCACCGTTGGTGTTCGAGGGCTTGCCGGTGGCCGGGTCGACGAGGACGGCCTGGCCGTTGACCTTGCCAACCGCCACCCGCACCCCGTCCACTCCGGCGGCGGTGGGGAGGAGCGAGGCCGGTAGCGGCGGGCGGCCGACGTCGCTCGTCGGGTCGATCGCGTTGACCGAGCGCACGGCGACGCTGACGTTCTTGTTGATGTTGGTGAAGAGGGTGTCGAACGTCCGGTTGAGGGTGTCGGTCAGGACCAGGGTCCCGGTCACGAAGCTCACCCCGGCGACGACCGCCAGCATGGAGAGCACCAGCCGGACCTTGCGGGCCAGCAGGCTCTTGAGGGTGGCGCGCAGCATCGGCTCAGGTCCAGCCCGCCGGCTCCGTGTCATCCGGGTGGTAACTGTCCCGTCCGCCGTCAACACGGCCGGGGCCGTCGACATGGCCGGAGCCGTCAACATGGCCGGGGCGAGGACCGAAACCGCCGGTGCGGCCGGGGTCGGTGAGTGGAGGCCCGCCGCCAGGGCTCGGCACCGGCCGGTGGTGGGAGCGGCCGGAGTGGTACTCCTCACCGTGGCGCGTGCCGCCGACCCGCCTGGAGGCCGGCTGCCCACCGGCGTCGGGCCCGAGGTCCGGGGCGGGGATTGCCTCGAACTGGCCGGTGCGCCGCTCCGGGTAATGGCTCTGATAGGGATCGTGCTCGTCCCGCCCGTAGGTCGGCTGGTCTGGGTAGACCTGGTCTGGGTAGCCACCGGCAGGCCCGTAGCGACCGTCGGTGTCGTTATGGTCGTCGCGGTAGCGGGGGGTGCGCCTGTCGGCGTCGTGTTCTTCGAAGCCACCGTCCCGGCCGTCAGCGATCTCGCCGTCGGCCGCCAAGCCGTCCGCGGCGGCGTCGAGGTGCTTCATCCGGTCCAGCACCTCCTCCGCGGTCGGGTTCGCGATCGCGTCAACGAGTCGACCGTCGGCAAGGAAGATCACTTCGTCCGAGTAGGACGCCGCCGTCGCGTCGTGGGTGACCATGACGATTGTCTGCCCGAGTTCGGAGACCGAGTCACGCAGGAACGACAGCACCTCGGCTCCCGACCGGGAGTCGAGGTTGCCGGTCGGCTCGTCGGCAAAGATGATCTCCGGCCGGGTGACCAGTGCCCGCGCGCAGGCAACCCGTTGCTGCTGACCGCCCGAGAGTTCGCTCGGCCGGTGCTTCAACCGCGGTGCGAGACCGACCGCGTCAACGACGGTGCGCATCCAGGCCCGGTCCGGCGAACGCCCGGCGATGCTCAACGGCAGCGTGATGTTCTCGGCCGCGGTCAGCGTGGGCAGCAGGTTGAACTGCTGGAAGATGAACCCGATGCGGTCGCGACGCAACTGGGTCAGTTGCTTGTCGGACAGCCGGGACAGGTCCACATTGCCGATGAAGACCCGTCCCCGGGTGACCGTGTCCAACCCGGCCAGGCAGTGCATCAGCGTCGACTTCCCCGACCCGGACGGCCCCATGATTGCGGTGAATCGGCCGCGGGGGAAGGCCAGGTTGATCTCGCGCAGTGCCGTGACGGTGGTATCACCGGAGCCATAGACCTTCGTCAGCTTGGCGGCGCGGGCCGCGGGTGCGGCGTCCGGTCCGTCTTCTCGCCGGCCGCCCGGGTGCTCGGGAGCCCGGCCGTCGCGGCCGGCAGCGTACTCGCCGGGCCGCGACCCGCGGTCCTCCCGGCCGGGCGGGCTGCCCGCGACCGCGCCCCGCTTCCCGCCTCGGGACGATCCGGTCCGTCGGGCCATCGTGATGTCCTCTCCCTCGCGGCGCGCTGTGTCTCTCTCGACGTCTCTCGACACGGTCTCTCTCGACACGTCGTGCCTGTCCTGCCTGCGCTCGGCCCCGACTGACCTGGGGCGGCCGTTCGGCTACCGTGGTCGATCTCCCCAACGACCGAACGATGATCGGCATCTCGCCGTCGCCGACTGTACCGCTGGCAGTACTGAAGATCCGATCGATATTACTTTTGGTAATCGGGTGATCTGGAGTGCCCCCGAGGAGGCCCGGTGGAGCCACCGCCGCCGGCGAGCCGAGGATGTCGGCACCGTAAACGGGCTGTCCGCGGGGAACGGGGCCCGGCCTGAGACCGCCATCAGCCGTCCGCCTCGCAGACGGTGGTGGCGGCCTCGTCGAGCGGCACCATGGATGTCTGCTGCGGTAGCGGTGGTGGGGTGCCGCCGAAGGCTGGGCATCGAGCCTGATGGTCGCACCAGGAACACAGTCTGTTCGGGGTGGCGCGCCAGTCCCCGGTGCGGTGCGCGCGGTCGATCGCCGCCCACAGGGCCTCGATCCGCCGCTCGGTGGCCCGCAGGTCGGCCTCGTCGGGGGTGGCCCGCAGCCAGGTGCGGTCGCCGAGGTAGTACAGCCGCAGCTCGCGCGGGAGCACTCCACGGATCCGCCAGAGCAGCAGGGCGTAGAACTTCATCTGGAACATCGCCGAGCTCTCGAACGCCGGACCGGGCGAGCGGCCGGTCTTGTAGTCGACCACCCGCAGGGCGGGTCCCTGCGCCGTGGTCGCCTCGTCGAGCCGGTCCAGGTAGCCCCGCAGCCGCAGGCCGGAGTCGAGCACGTGCTCGACGTACAGCTCGCGGGCCACCGGCGCCAGTCGTGACGGATCCTCCAGCGCGAAGTACCCGGCGAGCAGTTCGCGGGCCGACTCCAACCATGCCGCCAGTTCGTCGCGGCCACCGAACAGCGTATCGACCGCCGGCTCGCGGGCGCGCACCGTATCCCAGGCCGGCTCGACCAGCTCCCGTGCGGCCTGCAGGGTACGCCGGGACGCCGGGAGATCGAACAGCTTCTCCAGGACCGCGTGCACCACAGTCCCGCGGGTCGCGGCCTCGCTCGGCGGCTCGGGGAGCCGGTCGACGACCCGGAACCGGTAGCGCAACGGACAGTTGACGAAGTCCGCCGCCCGCGACGGTGACAGTGAACCAATCAACGGCCGGGGTGCGGCCGACGCCACCGGTCCCGGGATGGCAGGAGAGCGCTGCGTCGAGGTCATGTCCTGGACCCTAGATCCCCCCACCGACATCTTTGCCACTCGGTCCCGGACGACGGGTCGGAGTATGGTCCGTAGCATCGGATCCATGGCGGATCAGCACGGCGGCGCGGGTTCGGGCGGCGCAGGCTCGAGCGCCCACGGCGGCGCGAGCCCGGCGGGGCAGGCTCCAAGTGAGCGCCCCCCCGGCGTGCTGGTCGGGCGGATCCGCGGCGTTCCCATCGTCATCTCGCCGTTCGCCATCGTCTTTGCCGTCCTCGTCGCCTACCTGCTCTCCGGCTCGATCCGCGACCGGCTGCCGCTGGCGTCCGACGGGCGGACCCTCGCGCTCTCCTCGTTGATCTCTATCGGCTTCCTGGCCTCCCTGCTCGCCCACGAGATCGGTCACGCTCTGACGGCGCTGGCGTTCGGTCACACCGTGCGGTCCGTAACCCTGCACGGCTTCGCCGGGTTCACCGAGTTCGAGCCGGAGCCCCGCAGTGCCGGCCGCGAGTTCCTGATCGCCTTCGTCGGCCCGGCGGTCAACGGGGTGCTGGCCGCCGGCTGTCACCTCGGCCTGCTCGGCCTCGACGACACCAGCGATGCCGGCGCGGTCCTGCACGATCTCAGACTCATCAACATCGCGTTGTTCCTCTTCAACCTGGCACCCGGCCTCCCGCTGGACGGTGGACGGGTGGTCGTCGCCGCGGTGTGGGGCCTGACGCGCGACAAGCTGCGGGGGCTGCGGGCCGGTGCCTACGGCGGGTTCGTCGTCGCCGCCGGCCTGGTCGTCTGGGGTGCGTCGACCTCCGACGGCATCGGCATGGTGTACACCTATGCCCTGGCGGGCTTCCTCGCGTTCGCGGCCTACCAGTCGCTGCGCGCCGCGCAGGTGCGGGAGCGGCTGCCCGGCCTGTGCGCCGGCCGCCTTGCGCGCCGGACGCTGCCCGTCGAGGGTGCCGTCCCGCTGGCGGAGGCGCTGCGGCGAGCCCAGGAGGTCGGCGCCACCGCCGTCGCGGTGATCGACCGTGACGACAGTCCCCTGAAGATCATGAATGGCTCCGCGGTCGACGCGCTGCCGGAGCATCGGAGACCCTGGATGACCGTGGATGAAGTGAGTCGGGTGATCTCGCCCGGCATGGTCCTCGACGCCGATCTGGAAGGCGAGGCCCTGCTGGCGGCTGTGCAGCGGGTGCCGGCGTCGGAGTACCTCGTGGAGCAGGCGGGCCGCCCGGTCGGCGTGCTCGCGATGGTGGATCTCGTCGCCCATATCGATCCGGCCGCCGCCGCCCGCATGGTGGCGTCCCGGTGAGCGCCCCGCCCGACGAGCCGGTGTCCCCGGGGGAGGTGCCGTCCCTGGCCGGCGGTTACGCTCCGCCCCCGACCGGCGCCGCTCATCGCCGGGGCCTGTTCACCAAGGGCGACCGGGTGCAGCTGACCGATCCCAAGGGGCGCCGGCACACCGTCGTCCTCGAACCGGGCAGGCAGTTTCACACCCACCGGGGAGCCGTCGAGCATGACGCCCTGCTCGGCCGGCCGGAGGGGATCGTCGTCACCAGCACGGGTGGCACCGACTACCTGGCGCTGCGCCCGCTGCTCGTCGACTTCGTGCTGTCCATGCCGCGCGGGGCGACCGTGGTGTACCCCAAGGATGCGGCGCAGATCGTCACCTATGCGGACATCTTCCCGGGCGCCCGGGTGCTGGAGGCCGGCGTCGGGTCCGGGGCGCTGTCGTGCTCGCTGCTGCGTGCCATCGGCGACTCCGGGCGTCTGGTCTCCTACGAGCGGCGCGCGGACTTCGCCGAGATTGCCCGGCGCAACATCGAGGCGTTCTTCGGCGGCCCGCATCCCGCCCACACCGTGCTGGTCGGGGACCTGGCCGAGACAACCGAGCGTGACGTCGACCGGGCCGTCCTCGACATGCTCGCGCCCTGGGAGGTCGTTGACGCCGTCAGCGCGGCGCTGGTGCCCGGCGGGGTGGTCTGTGCCTACGTCGCTACCACCACCCAGCTTTCCCGGATCGTCGAGACGCTACGGGCGCACGGCACGTTCACGGAGCCCGCGGCGTGGGAGTCGATGATGCGGGACTGGCATGTCGAGGGTCTGGCCGTGCGGCCCGGTCACCGCATGGTCGGCCACACCGGTTTCCTGGTGACCGCGCGGCGCCTCGCCGAGGGGGTCACTCCTCCGGTGCGCCGCCGCCGGCCGGCGAAAGGCGCGCCGATCGGCCTCGACCCCGCCCTCGAGCCCGGGTCCGAGCCCAGCTCTGAGACCGGGTCCGAGACCGACCGGTCCCGGGATGCCGACCCAGGGTCGGCGACGATCCAGCCGATGTGACGTATCCCATGGGGTCCCAGGGGGCAGGCCATTCCCATGGGGTTCCATGGGGCAGGCCGTGGTCGCGAGTGTGCCGGCCGGGCGGGCCAGTCGTCAGCCGACGGGCCCGCCGGCCTCCAGCGTGCCGTCGGGGCGTTCCACGTAGATGCACGTCCCCGGGCACTCGTCGGCCGCGTCGACCACCGCGTCGACGAGCGGCAGCGGCACCGGGACGTAGGCGCCGGGCTGCATCTGCAGCTCCCCCGCGCTGTCCTTGACGTAGGCCAGACCGTCGACGTCGAACTCGAAGACGGCGGGAGCGAGCTGCACGCACAGACCGTCGCCGGTGCAGGCATCTTGGTCGACCCTTACCCGCAGGTCTGCCGAAACGCCCGGCTTCGCTGGAGTTGCCACAGGGCTCCGATCTTCTGTCAGCATGGCACCGTAACCCGCTGTTTACGGCAAAGCTGGATCGTCCTTGCCCGACCGGCCTGCCAGCGGCGGTCACAACGGTAGTGTGGGTGCGTCCCGGTCAGCACGGGGGAGGTGGAGGCGCAGTGTCCGGTCCCCGTTCGGGCTCTGGCTCCGATGGGAGCACGGGTCGTCCAGGTGATGCCGAATCACGGCGGTCGGCGTACGAGAAGGAAACACACGAGCTCACGACGCAGGTCGCCTTCCTGGAAGAGGAAGTGACCATGCTGCGGCGTAGGTTGTCCGAATCGCCCAGGCAGCTCAGGGTGCTGGAGGAACGGCTCGCGGAGATCCAGGCGGAGTTGTCGGCTGTCACGGGACAGAACGACAGGCTCGTCGCGACCCTCCGCGAGGCGCGAGACCAGATCGTCACCCTGAAGGAGGAGGTCGACAGGCTCGCGCAGCCGCCCAGCGGCTACGGGATCTTTGTCTCCTCCTACGACGACGGCACCGTCGACGTGTTCACTCAGGGCAGAAAGCTCCGGGTGACCGTGTCGCCGAGCGTCAACATCAGTGATCTCTTGCCCGGCCAGGAGGTCATGCTCAACGAGGCGCTGAACGTGGTCGAGACGCGCGCGTTCGAGCGGCAGGGTGAGATCGTCCTACTCAAAGAGGTCCTCGAGGGCGGGGACCGGGCGCTGGTGCTCGGTCACACCGACGAGGAGCGGGTGGTCATGCTGGCCCAGCCGCTGCTCGACGGACCGATCCGGTCCGGGGACTCGTTGTTGATCGAATCCCGTTCTGGCTACGCCTTCGAGCGGATTCCCAAGTCCGAGGTCGAGGAGCTCGTCCTCGAAGAGGTTCCCGACATCGGCTACGAACAGATCGGCGGCCTGAAGAGCCAGATCGAGTCGATCCGGGACTCGGTCGAGCTGCCGTTTCTGTACAAGGAGCTCTACCGGGAGCATCAGCTCAAGCCACCGAAGGGTGTGCTGCTCTACGGCCCGCCCGGCTGCGGCAAGACGCTGATCGCCAAGGCGGTCGCCAATTCGCTGGCCAAGAAGGTCGAGGCGAAGACCGGCCAGGGCACCGGTCGGGCGTTTTTTCTGAACATCAAGGGTCCCGAGCTGCTCAACAAGTTCGTCGGCGAGACCGAGCGGCAGATCCGGCTGGTGTTCCAGCGGGCGCGCGAGAAGGCGTCCGAGGGGATGCCGGTGATCGTGTTCTTCGACGAGATGGACTCGATCTTCCGGACCCGTGGCTCGGGGGTGTCCTCGGACGTGGAGAACACGATCGTCCCGCAGCTGCTCAGCGAGATCGACGGCGTCGAGCAGCTTGAGAACGTCATCGTGATCGGCGCGTCCAACCGCGAGGACATGATTGATCCGGCGATCCTGCGGCCGGGTCGGCTCGACGTGAAGATCAAGGTGGAGCGGCCCGACGCCGAGGCGGCTCGGGACATCTTCGCCAAGTACGTCGTGCCGGAGCTGCCGCTCTACCCGGATGACCTGGCCGAGTTCGGCGGTAACCGGGAGGCGACCGTTCAGGCCATGATCCAGCGCGTGGTCGAGCGGATGTACGCGGAGAGCGAGGAGAACCGCTTCCTCGAGGTGACCTACGCCAACGGAGACAAGGAGGTCCTGTACTTCAAGGACTTCAACTCCGGTGCGATGATCGAGAACATCGTCGCCCGGGCCAAGAAGATGGCGGTCAAGGAGCACATCGAGGGCGGGCAGAAGGGGCTGCGCATGCAGTACCTGCTCGCCGCCTGCATGGACGAGTTCAAGGAGAACGAGGACCTCCCGAACACGACCAACCCGGACGACTGGGCCCGGATCTCCGGCAAGAAGGGTGAGCGGATCGTCTACATCCGCACGCTTGTCACCGGAACGAAGGGTACCGAGGCCGGCCGTTCGATCGACACGATCGCGAACACCGGCCAGTATCTGTAACGGTCGCAGTACCTGTAACGGCCGGTACCTGTAAGGGGCTCGGGTCCCGCCCGACGGCGGGACCCGAGCCAACGCCGTGGGCCCCGGGGCCCACGGCGTTGCTCTGGGCGGCGTTGCTCTGGGCATTGCGGCACTGGCACCCCTGGGTGTATCCTTCCGCCCGCATCCTCGGTGAACGCCGGTCGGTCGGACTACCGTGCCGCCACCGAATTCTGACGATAGGCGTGGCAGCGGACGTGTCATCCCGAGCGGCCCAGAGCAAACAAGGCAGACGTCCGGCCAACCGACCGCCCGTGCAGCACCTACGCTTGCAGAGTGAGCGCGCGCCGGATCATGGGGATCGAGACCGAGTACGGCGTATCGGTGCCCGGTCAGCCGAACACCAATCAGATGTTGGCCTCGTCGTTGGTGGTGAACTCGTATGCCAGTCGAACGTCGGCGTCGGGCAGCCGCGCCCGGTGGGACTTCGAGGAGGAGTCACCGCTGCGCGACGCCCGGGGCTTCGAACTGCCCCGCGAGCCGGCGGTCGATCCGAGCGCCCCGGCTAACGAGGACGATCTCGGCCTGGCCAACGTCATCCTGACCAGCGGGGCGCGGCTCTATGTCGATCATGCGCACCCGGAGTTCTCCTCGCCCGAGGTCACCAACCCTCGCGACGTCGTGCTGTGGGACAAGGCCGGGGAGCGGGTGATGGCCGAGGCCGCCCGCCGGGCGTTGTCTGTGCCCGGCTCCAAGCCGGTCTACCTCTACAAGAACAACACCGACAACAAGGGCGTCTCGTACGGATGCCATGAGAACTACCTGATGGCACGGTCGACGCCTTTCGGGGAGATCGTCCGCAACCTCACCCCGTTCTTCGTCTCCCGTCAGGTCGTCTGCGGGGCCGGGCGGGTCGGGATCGGCATCGACGGCCGGGAGCCGGGGTTCCAGATCAGCCAGCGGGCCGACTTCTTCGAGGTCGAGGTGGGGCTCGAGACCACGCTGAAGCGGCCCATCATCAACACCCGGGACGAGCCGCACGCCGACCCGGAGAAGTACCGCAGGCTGCACGTCATCATCGGCGACGCGAACATGAGCGAGGTCGCCACCTACCTGAAGGTGGGAACGACCTCCCTGGTCCTCGCGATGATCGAGGACGGCTGGTTCACCGCGGACCTGTCGGTGGACGGGCCCGTGGCGGCGCTGCGGGCGATCTCGCACGATCCGTCCCTCAAGCATCTGGTGACTCTGCGCGACGGTCGTCGGATGACCGCGGTGCAACTGCAGATGGAGTACTTCGAGCAGGCCCGCAAGTACGTCGAGGACCGGTTCGGTGCCGACGTCGACGGCCAGACCGCCGACATGCTCTCCCGCTGGGAGTCGATCCTCGGCCGCCTCGAGGTCGACCCGATGAGCTGCGTCCGCGAGCTCGACTGGGTCGCGAAGCTGTCGATTCTGGAGGGCTACCGGTCGCGGGACGGCCTGGCCTGGGACTCGCCGCGGCTGGAGCTCGTCGACCTGCAGTACCACGACGTCCGTCCGGACAAGGGCCTCTACAACCGCCTGGTGGCCCGGGGCCGGTTCGATCTCGTCGTCAGCGAGGAGGAGGTCACCCGGGCGATGACCGAGCCTCCCGAGGACACCCGCGCCTTCTTCCGGGGCCGCTGCCTCGCGCTCTACCCGCAGCAGGTCGCCGCCGCGTCCTGGGACTCGGTCATCTTCGACATCGGTCGGGACTCGTTGCAGCGGGTGCCGACGCTGGAGCCGCTGCGCGGCACGAAGGCGCACGTGGGCGAGCTGCTCACCCGCTGCCCCACGGCGAGTGATCTGGTGGACGCGCTCGCCGGCCGCTGAGAGCCGGCGCCGATCCCGGTCGGGAGAGCCGGCGCCGGATCCCTGGCAGGGGGTTCACGTTGCGCCCTGGGCGGACGTCGCGACGGAACGGCCGGTTCGTGATGGAGTGGACCTCTCACCGATCGAACGGATGGTGTCGGTGGGGCGGGATAGTGTCGCGCCAGGCGATCGAAGGAGGGCTTCATGGCCACCAGGGACAGCGGCGGCGGGCAGCAACACGCGGACCGTCGGGCGGAGGAGATCGACGACGTCGCGACCGAGGACACGAGTGCCTCCGACCTCAAGGAGCGGCACGAGAAGCTCTCCGAGGACGTCGATTCCCTGCTCGACGAGATCGACGACGTCCTAGAGGAGAACGCCGAGGAGTTCGTGAAGGGCTATGTCCAGAAGGGCGGCCAGTAACGGCGGTCCGTAGCCGGCCGTCCGGTAACCGGCGGGCCGGTAGCCAGTGGTATCGGGCGTCGTGGATGACGCCCGGCGGTGGTAGCTCTGGCGGGGTCGACGCCGCCGGGTGAGGCCGCGTGCCGCGGGGGCCCGGCGCCGCACCGTCCGCGTGCCCCGGCGCAGGTCGGCGGGCCGCACGTGCGGCCGTGACCGCCTTCCCTGCCGACTCGTTCGACCGGCCTGCCCGCCCGCTTCGGGGGGCGATAGCCCTATGTTGTGCTTCATCTGTAACGTCGGGCCGGGAGCCTCGGGGACGCCCCGGGCGCGCGGCTCACGTGACCGACTATCGGAAGGGGGATGCGTGGCTGATCCATTGGGGGCCGCCGGGCGCCTACCGGCTGTGTTCATGACGCCGGGAACATCGTCGTTCGCCGATTTCCTGTCGCGGTCGGCGCCGCACCTGCTGCCGGGGGCCCGGGGTGGCCTGCCGGGGCCGGTCACCGAGGTGGCGCACGGCACGACGATCGTGGCGGTGGCGTTTTCCGGTGGCGTGATCATGGCCGGTGACCGGCGCGCGACACAGGGGCACATGATCGCTCAGCGGGACGTCGAGAAGGTCCATCACGCCGACGACTACTCCTGTGTGGGGTATGCCGGCACTGCCGGGGTCGGCGCCGAGCTGATCCGGCTGTTCCAGGTGGAGCTGGAGCACTACGAGAAGATCGAGGGGTCGACGCTGAGCCTGGACGCGAAGGCCAACCGGCTGGCGGCCATGGTCAAGGGAAACCTGCCGATGGCCCTGCAGGGCCTCGCCGTCGTCCCGCTGTTCGCCGGGTACGACCTCGACACGGGCAAGGGGCGGATCTTCTCCTACGACATCGCGGCGGCGAAGTCGGAGGAGCGCACGTACGAGTCGATCGGTTCGGGCTCGGTGTTCGCGAAGGGTTCGCTGAAGAAGCGGTTCCGGTCCGATCTCAGCCAGGACGACGCCGTCCGGATCAGCGTCGAGGCCCTCTACGACGCCGCCGACGACGACTCGGCGACCGGCGGGCCGGACGTAATCCGCAAGCTGTACCCGATCGTCGCGGTCGTGACGGCGGACGGCTACCGTCGCTATGCCGACGATGAGATAGAACCAGTGGTGACGGCCATCATCGCGGACCGTTCGACGAACTCGGGAGGCTGACGTGACCATGCCGTTCGGATACGCGAGCCCCGAACAGCAGGTCCGCGACAAGTCCGAGTACGCGCGCAAGGGCATCGCGCGGGGTCGCAGCGTCGTCGTCCTCACCTACGAGAACGGGATCCTGTTCGTCGCCGAGAATCCGTCGGCGACCCTGCACAAGATCAGTGAGATCTACGACCGCATCGCGTTCGCCGCGGTCGGCAAGTACAACGAGTTCGAGAATCTGCGGACGGCGGGCATCCGTCTCATGGACTCGCGTGGCTATATGTACGACCGGCGTGACGTGACCAGCCGCGCGCTCGCCAACGCCTACGCGCAGACCCTCGGTGCGATCTTCAGCGAGAGCGTCAAGCCCTACGAGGTCGAGATCGTCGTCGCCGAGGTCGGCACCTCGATCGCCGACGACCAGATCTACCGGCTGACCTATGACGGGTCGATCGCCGACGAGCGGGGCTTCGTCGCGATCGGTGGCGCCTCCGAGCAGGTCACGACGTCACTGAAGGAGCATCACCGGGACGGCCAGCCGCTCGCCGAGGCGCTGCGCGTCGCGGTGCAGGCCCTGACCGTCGGGGTGCCCCCGGGCCTGCCGCAGAATGGCGAGCGGGTCCTCGCGGCCGCCAACCTGGAGGTCGGCATGCTGGACCGGACCCGGACCCGACGGATGTTCAAGCGGATCGTGGGCCCGGCACTCGAGGGGCTGCTCGCGCAGACCTCGGCCACCTGACCCCGGCCACCCGACCGGCCCACCGTGTTCGCCGGCCATCGGTCGGTTCCTGGCAGGCCGCGATGTCCACCGGGGGAGGACTCCCCGAACCCCGGGATGCCGAGCTCCGCGTGGCATCCCGGGGTTCGAGTCTCACCCGCCCCACCATGTTTGGCATTGTACGAACCGCTCCTTTCGGGGGCGTTGTGGCTGGTAGGGCGGCGGCGGAGCTGCTTCTGCTTGGTGCGCAGGGCGGCGAGTCGGGTGGCGAGGGTTTTTTCGTCGAGGGTGCCGCGCTCGAAGGCGGACAGGTAGTGGTCGATGGCCTGGTCGGTCTGGGTGAGGTCGGTCTGGACGGTGGCGAGTTCGCCGATGCGGTCGGCGTGGGCGTTGTGGTGGAGCTGGCGGGCGTGGTGAACGGCGTCGGCGATGAGCTGCTGGTGGTCGCGGTAGAAGGCGGCGAGCGCGGTACTGCGGGCAGCGCATCCGGCCGGTGAGGTAGTAGTCGGAGTCGCTGGCGGCCCGGTGGGTGTGTTCGTCGCTGCGGATGGTGAGGATCTTCTCGGCCTCAGCGAACTGGGCCGCGTCGATGATCGGTTCGTGGGTGTCGGTGACGGTGATCTCGCGGAAGGTCAGTTCGCCGAGGTAGATGCGGTTGTCCAGGACGCGGAGCACCTGGTGTCCGGACCAGGGGCCGCCGGTGGTGGTGCGGTGGCCGCGTTCGTTGAGGGTCTTGGCGATGGCGCGGGTGCCGAGCCGGTCGCGGACGTAGAGGTTGAAGATCAGACGGACGACGGGCGCTTCCTTCTCGTCGGCGAGCAGTTTCCAGTTGGCGCGGTCGACCTGGTAGCCGAAGGGCCGGTTGCCGCCCATCCACAGGCCCTTGGCGGCTTTGCGTTCCATGCCGACGATGACCCGGTCGATGATCGTGTCGCGTTCGAACTGCGCGAACATGGCGAGCATCTGGAGCAGCATGCGGCCCATCGGGGTCGCGCGGGTTGCGGGTGGAGCGGGTGGAGCGGGTGGAGCGGGACACTATCGCATTGACACGACGGCTCCACTAGGGCCTGTTTGGGAAGTACGTCCCGGGGTTGGCCGTGGATCTGATGGTGATTTTCGGATTGCATGATCC
>NZ_CDWTMG010000093.1:0-16384 GCF_977945845.1 Frankia sp. CcMO1 | reverse complement strand
AGCCGGCCCGGAGCAGTCCGCCGGCTGAGTCGTGTGTGGACCCCGAAAACGGGTCCGAACACGACTCAGTCGGCGCTAGGGCCTGGTCAGGACTTGGCGGCCGCCGTCTTGGCCGCGCGCCCCCGCGGCGTCCGCTTCCTCGGCGCCTTCTTCGACGTCGCCCCGGCGGATCCCCACGCCGCCACCAGTTGCCGCGCGGCCTCCCGGTAGGCCTGGGCGCCCGACGACCGGGGCGCGGTCCGGAGCACGGAGCTCCCCATCCCCGCCGCCTCGGCGAACCGCACCGACCGGGGAATCGGCGGCAGCACGGGCAACTCGTAGCGCTCCCCGACGTCGGCCAGCACCGCGCGCCCGTGCGCGGTACGGCGGTCGAACATCGTGGGCAGCAGGCCGCGGACGAGGAGCTGCGGGTTGAGCAGGCGCTGGACGTCGGCGACCGTGTCCAGGAGCTGGCCGACCCCCCGGTGGCTGAGCATCTCGCACTGCACCGGAATGACCACCTCGTCGGCGGCGGCCAGCGCGTTGAGCGTGAGCAGGCCGAGCGACGGGGTGCAGTCGAGCAGGATGACGTCGTACGTCGTCCGGATGGGTGCCAGCGCCTTGCGCAGCACCTGCTCGCGGTCCTCGGCCGGCAGCAGCATGGCCTCGACGCCGGACAGGTCGATCGTCGCAGGGAGGAGGTCGACACCGATCGGCGTGCCCACCACGGCCGAGTCCGCCGCCACGCCGTCGAGCAGCAGGTCGGTGACCGAGAGTTCGACGTTCTCGGGATCGATGCCCAGCGAGAAGGTCAGGCACGCCTGCGCGTCGAGGTCGGCGAGGAGGACGCGCAGGCCCTCGTCCGCGAAGGCGGCACCGAGGGACACGACGGACGTCGTCTTGGCGACCCCGCCCTTTTGATTGGCGACGGCGACGATGCGACCCAACACCGCACCTCCTTCCGAAGCACCGGGCAGGCTTGGCTGAGACTTTATCGCCGGGTGGTCGACCTGCGCCTAGGCGCGATTCCCGCCACTCTCGTATAGCAGCGGTAACAGCGGCGGCAACGGCAATAGGGGTCGCGCACCGGGCGGGTCGCGGCGGTTTGCCGTGGCCGGCCCGGAATCGTAGGCACCGAGGGGGCCCGAGTGGAGCGGACGGCGTCGTCCGAGACGACCGACGCGGGTGTTGGCGGAGACCTGGTGTCCGGGATGCAGGGGGTGTTCGGCCCGCGCAGCGTGACCTGGCGGGTCCACACCGATCCCCTGCTCGGCCTCGCGGCCCTCAGCTCGCTGGCATTGCGTGCGTTGAGCCCGGCCGGATTATCGGGTGTGTACGTGACATCCGTCGACGAGGATCCGTGGGACCGGTTGTCGCGGATGCTCCGGTATATCGGGGTGATGACGTTCGGCTCCACCGTCGAGGCCATCACGGCCGCCGCGCGCGCCCGGGTGCTGGACACGGGAGACGCCGGCGAGGCGGTGCCGCCGGCGTCCCCCGCCCGTCCCGTCCGGAGGGGCGCCCTGGACGGCCTCCTGTGGGCGCACTGCTGCCAGGTGTCGTCGTTCCTGTCCGTGGTCCGGCGCGGCGGCCTGCAGATCACTCCCGAGGAGCAGGACCAGTACGTCCGGGAGCAGGTCCGCACGGGCGCGCTGCTGGGCCTGGACCCCCACGACGTGCCCGCGAACCGCGTCGGTCTGGTTCGGTACCTGCGGCGCGCGCGCCCTCACCTGCGGATGACGGCGGCCGCACGCGGTCTCCTCGACACCGTCACGGCACCGGTGCTGCCTACCCCGATGGCGGCGCTGCACCACCCCTCCCGTCCGGTGTGGGCACCGGTGGCCGGGCTGGCGTTCGCGGCGCTGCCGGGCTGGGCGCGGCGGCTCTACGACCTGCCGCTACGGTCCGGCCCCGCCGCCCTGCCGCCGTCGGCCA
This sequence comes from Frankia sp. CcMO1, assembly GCF_977945845.1. Lineage (NCBI taxonomy): Bacteria > Bacillati > Actinomycetota > Actinomycetes > Frankiales > Frankiaceae > Frankia > Frankia sp. CcMO1. Next base: position 14,470 of record NZ_CDWTMG010000093.1, on the reverse strand, counting down.
CCACCGTTGCCCTGCACACCCTGCGCGCCAGCCTCACCGACGGCGCCTGAGCCTCACCGACGGCGCCTGGGGAGGAGGGTCAGGCGATGACCCGCGCCCCGCGTCGCCCGGAGACCGGTGCCGGGCCGTCGAGGATCCGCAGGACGACGTCCCGGTCCGGGAGCGCCCACCCGCTGCCGCGGGGCCTGGCCAGCCACATCGCGGGCTCGCCGCCGGCACCCAGGCTCGGCGGGAGCATGATCCAGGAGCTCCTGCCGTGCACGAGGACGTCGCCGTCGAGCGGTGCGTGCAGTGCCGCGCCGGGAGCGGTCAGCAGGAGCCACCTGGAGCCCGTGGCGATCACGGGTCCGAGGCTGGACCGCGCGTCCAGACGCGTCGCGAGCCGGCGGCCGATGTCGGCGGGGACGTCGACGACGTCGCAGGTCTCCCCCGTCGGCACGAGGACGGCGTACGGCCGCCGCCGCCAGCGGTCCATGGCCGCCTCCGGGTGGCGCAGGGCGTGAGCACCCAGTTCGGCGTCCAGCGCCACTGCCGGGTGGGGGCCGGTTCGCGTGCACGCCAGCTGGTCGCACACGAACCGGCGTTCCGCGCCGGACCACCACGCGCCCGGCACCACCGGCCAGCCCGCGACCGCCGCGTTCACGGCCGTCCGGATCAGTGCGCGCCGATATCGCAGTGCGGCGACACCGCCCTCGGACCGCCGAGGATCCGGCCACCTCGCCATCTCGTCACCCCTTGACCGTGCCGTGGCATGCCACGGGTGTGTGCTCCCACCGAAGTACGGCGAAGTCGGCGCCGCCCAGTGTCACGCGAAACGCCGTTGCGTCGCATCGACGTGACGCTCGCGCCCGCGCCTCATCCGGCGCATCGGTGTCGCTTCTAGTACTCGTTCGACTACCCTAAGTGCTGAAACCGGCCTCGCCCTGGCACGACCCGCACTAACGTGTGGGTCCGTTCGGGCCAGTTCAGACGTGAGATCTCAACTGACTTCTCGGCGAGGCGGGGGCATGTCCAAGCGGTCGACACTCCTACGGGAGCTTCTCCGCCAGCGACATTGGCAGACGTACACCACGTTCTGCCGCCGGTACGACGAGGCGGCACGGCGCACCGACGCGGCACTCGTCGGGCGCTGGCCCAGCCGGGGCCAGTTCGCCCGGTGGCTCGCGGGGGACCTGAAGGGACTGCCGCATCCGGACCACTGCAGGGTCCTGGAGGCGATGTTCCCCGGCCTGTCGGTGCACCAGCTGTTCGGCCGGCCGGGTAGCACTCCCCGGCACGAACGAGACCCCGGGCCGGGGTCGGGGGTGCACCACGTGGCGCCCTCGCCACCCATGCCACCAGTGCCACCCATGCCGTCGGCTGCGGTGCCAGGCCCTTCCGCACCGAGCGACCCGATCAGACCGACCGACCCGATCGCGCCGACGGACCCGACCATCCGGGCGGCCAGCAACCTCGACCACCGGGGGATCGTCGCGGCGACCCCACCCACCCAACGCCCGCCCGGCCCGACCGGCCCGACCGTCATCGCGCGCACGGGTCACGGGCACCTCATTCCCGAGGAGATCGCCATGGCCACCGAGGAATCCGCTCGGTTCGTGCGTGGCCCACGCGGTGGAGTCGACCACGACGTACTCGACCAGCTGTCCGCCGACGTCCGCCAGCTCGCCGTCGACTACCTCACCCGCCCCCCGCTCACCCTGGTCCGTCCCCTGTCGGCACTGCGGCACGAGGTCTTCGAACTGCTGGACCGGCGACAACGGCCCGCGGTCCTGCCTCCCCTCTACGGCGTGGCCGGGCGCCTGTGCGCGCTGCTCGCCCACGCGAGCGCCGACCTCGGGCACGCGTACGCCGCGGAGACCCATACCCGGACCGCATGGTTGTGCGCGGACCTCGCGGACGACGACGCCCTGCGCGCCTACGTGCGCTGGGTCCAGGCCAACATCGCGTTCTGGGACGGCGACTACCGGCGCGCCGCCGAGATCGCGCGCAGCGGCCAGCGCCACGCGACCAAGGGGACGAACCTGCTGCGCCTGGCCAGCCAGGAGGCCCGCGCGTGGGCGGCGTGCGGTGACAGCCGCGAGGTGGAGCGCGCCCTCGCCGTGGCCACCGCCGCCAGGGAGCACGACCTGCCGGACGACCAGCCCGGCGTCTTCCGGTTCGACCCGGGGAAGGCGGCGTACTACGCCAGTGAGGTGCGCCTCGCGCTGGGCGGGGACGACAACGCGCGGCAGGCCGTCACGTGCGCCCAGGAGGCCCTCGAGATCTTCGATCGGGAGCCGGCGGATCAGCGCTCCCCCGAGTTCGTCGCCGCGGCCCGGCTCGACCTGGCCAACGCGCAGTTGGCGCTGGACGACCTGGACGGCGCCGCCGAGCAGTTGCGGACGGTGCTGGAGTTGCCGGTGCAGAGCCGGACACAGCCGATCGTGGGGCGAGTAGCCTCTGCGGGAGCGACCCTGACCGCACCCAGGTTCGCCCGGTCGACGTTGGCGAGCGAACTGGTTGAAGAGATCGCTCTGTTCCGGGCGTATCCCGCCCAGCGCGACCTTCCGGAGGTCCTCGACTGAGTCCCTTCGCCGCCGACGGAGCGACCGGCGACAGCCGGGTCCCGTCCGCTCGCACTCCGGGAGCATCGGCCGGACCGCTGCAAGTGGCGGTGTGCGGGCCAAGGGAATGCACGGAGAGTCAGGCAGCGGACGCGCGACGCATCGGCGAGTTGCTGGCGGGAGCCGGCGTCGTCGTCATCTGTGGCGGCGGCACCGGCGTGATGGCGGCTGTCGCCGAGGGCGCGCGGTCGGCCGGCGGCGTCGTCGTCGGCATCCGTCCCGGGCCCGACCGCACCGGCGCGTCGTCGCACCTGTCGGTCACGCTGGTGACGAACATGGGCGAGGCCCGCAACGCGATCATCGTGTGGAGCGCCGACGCCGTGATCGCCGTCGGTGGGTCGTGGGGGACGCTGAGCGAGGTCGCGCTCGCCCGCAGGCGGGGCGACGTGCCCGTCGTCGTCGTCAACGGCTGGCGCGTCGTCCTTCCCGACGGGAGCCAGGTCCCAGGCGTGGACTACGTGGCCACCCCGGACGAGGCCGTCACCCACGCGCTGGCAGCGGCCCGGGCCGCACGCTCGTGATCGGCACGGCAGGATGCTCCGACGGGCATCGTGAACAGCCCTGATCGGGGGAAACCCCGGCGGCGACGCGCACGGTCGGCCTAGCCTGAGGGACGGACCACGGCACGCGGCGGCCACGGCCCAGGCCACGACTCAGCCACGACTAGCCATGGCCTGAGCCCTCGTAGCCCAACGGAAGAGGCAGGCGCCTTAAAAGCGCTTCAGTGCGGGTTCGAGTCCCGCCGGGGGCACGTCACAGATCCGCACCTCGGGCGCGTGGACGCCCGTGAGTTGGTGCAGGTGCGGAATGCTGGCTGGTTCGATCTCGGCCGTGTAGAGGGCGCTCTTGGTGTGCCGGTCGTAGGTGATCTGGATGCGGAATGCTTCGCATAGTTCGCGAATGGTGTCTTGTGGAAGCCGGTTCAGGTCGAGGCGGGCGATGGGGAGCCGGTCCAGCAGCGCCGTGGCGGCGGTGGGTCCGGGCCGGGGTGGCTGGTGACACCCCACCGATGCTGGGCGCCTTCGCCATCCTCGACTGGCAAGGTTTCGACGTCGGTTCGAGGCTGTCTGCCAGCAGTCTGTCCCGCTTGAGGAGTACACATCAGTTCGCTCCGATGCTGGCCGCTACATGAGGGCACAGTTCGGGGCTCGTCGCCTCGCGACGAAGCCGCCCGAGGCCCGGGATGTGAGGTCAGGACCTGGAGTCAGCCCGCGACATGGCCATCGGCGGGTGTGAGGGTCACGCGGGCGGTCACGCCGTTGAGATCGACCTCGTGCTCCCCCGGGCCGAAATCAATCTTGATCGCGAGGACTTCGTCCGCGATCCAGCTAAGGTGCGGTCGGCTTTCGACTTGGATCACGTCGTCGACGTCCAACGTGACAAGGATGCGGTCGGTGATGTCGAAGCCGAGGGTCTTGCGCAGGTCGTTCAGGCCGCGTACGAGTTCCCGGGCCCTGCCTTCGGCGACCAGTTCCGGCGTGATGTGCAGGTCGAGGGCGACGGCCCATTCGCCGTCCGCGGCCAGCGCGTAGCCTTCGCGGCGAACCGGCCGGAACTCGACATCTGCGGGCTGGAGGTCGACAGCGCCGACGACGACGTGTCCCTCGGCCTGCATCTGCGTCTTGATTGCCGATCCGTCAGCGTCGGCGAGTGCCTGCTTGAGCGCCTGGATACCTCGTCCGACTCGCGGTCCTAGCGCACGGAAGTTGGGGACGCACTGCCAGTCGGTGATGGCGTCGACGGTTTCGGCCCGGTCGGCGGCCTTGACGTTCAGTTCGGCGGCGACCTCGGCCAGCACCTCGTCGTCGATCGCTGCACCTGGGTAGATGAGGAGCGCGCGCTCGAGCGGCTGACGGGTCTTGACGCCCCCGTCGGCCCGGGCCGCACGGCCGAGAGCCACCAGGCGGCGTCCGTGGCTCATCGAGCGGGAGAGATTGCTGTCGTGGCGGCCACGGTCCGTGGGCCAGTCGGCGAGGTGCACCGACGGCTGTCCGGTGAGCTGGACGAACAGTTCGTCGGCGAACATCGGGCAGAACGGCGCCAATAGCGTCGCGGTGGTGGCCAGGCATTCGTGGAGTACCGCGAAGGCGTGATCGTCGCCCTTCCAGAACCGGGGCCGGCAACGGCGCACGTACCAGTTGGACAGGTCATCGACGAACGACAACAGCTGGCGAGCGGCCTCGAACGAGTCGAACCGCTCCAGGGCTTTGGTGACCGTGGCCACGGTGTCGTCCAGCTCGGACAGGACCCAGCGGTCGAGAACGTTCCGGCTCGGTTGCGAGGGCGCGCTGCCGGGCGTCCAGTCCTCGAGATCAGCGTAGGTACGCAGGAATGAGAAGACGTTCCACAGCGTGCCGAGCGTCTCAGCCGAGGACGACCGGATCGCGTCCTCGGAGATGCGTCTCGGATTCCACGGCTGGCCCTGGGAGAAGAAGAACCAACGCAGCGCGTCCGCGCCGTGGACGTCGAAAACGGCGTTGGCGTCGAGGGCGTTGCCTCGTGACTTCGACATCTTCCGGCCCTGCTCATCGACCACCAGGGCGAGACAGACGACATTCCGGTAGGGGGTGGCGCTGAAGGCCAGACCGTTCACCGCGAGCAGCGAGTAGAACCATCCGCGGGTCTGGTCGATGCCTTCGCAGATGAAGTCGGCAGGGAAGGATTCCTGGAACTCGTCCCGACTCTCGAAGGGGTAGTGGAACTGTGCGCTGGGCATGGCGCCGGAGTCGAACCAGGCGTCCAGCACCGGTGGCAGGCGCTTGGCCTGCCCCCCGCAGGCGGGACAGGTGAGATGGACGGCGTCGATGGCTGGGCGGTGCAGGTCTAGATCGGTCAGCTCCTGCCCGGATAGTTCGCGCAGGCGCGCCACCGAGTCGATCCAGGTGTCCTCTGCGCAGTCGGTGCATCTCCACACCGGCAGCGGGGTTCCCCAGTAGCGATCCCGGGACAGGGCCCAGTCGACGTTGTTGGCCAACCAGTTCCCGAACCGACCATCCTTGATCACATTCGGATGCCAGTTGATCTTCTGGTTCTCCTCGACGAGGAGTTCGCGATGCTGTGACGTCTTAACGAACCAGGATTCCTTGGCCCAGTAGATCAGGGGGGTCTGGCAGCGCCAGCAGTGTGGGTAGCTGTGGGTGTGCTGCTCGGCTTCCAGTAGCAGGTCACGCTCCCGCAGGGCCTGAATGATGAGGGGGTCGGCCTCCTTGACGAACAGACCCTTCCAGTGCGGCAGATCAGGACCGAAAGATCCGGTGCTGTCGACCGGATTCAGCAAAGGCAGCCCGACCGTGCGGGCGAGGTCGGCGTCGGAGTCGCCGAAGGCGGGGGCGATGTGCACCAGTCCCGTGCCCTCGCCGGCCTCCACGAACTCTGCCGGGTAGACGCGCCAGGCGAGGTCCATCCCGCGTGCCGGTACGAGGTCTTCGAACGGCCGCCGGTAGCTGGTCCCGACGAGCTGCTGACCACTCAGCCGGGCCGTGGCCTGCTCGCGTATCTCCGGCGACAGCGTGCTCTCCGCGACGATGATGTCGCGCCCGTCGGCCGCGGGAACCCGCACATAGGCGAGGTCGGGGTTGACCGCGACCGCGACGTTCGAGACCAGGGTCCAGGGTGTCGTGGTCCAGACCACCAGATCCGCCCCCGCCAGGGGCCCGTCCTGGTCCATGACCGGAAGCCTGACCTTGACCGCCGGTTCGGTGACGTCCTTGTACACCTCGGGCTGGCCCAGCTCATGCGACGACAGAGCAGTGCCGCACCGTCCGCAGTAGGGAACGACCCGGTGTCCCTCGTACATCAAGCCGCGCTTAGCCAGATCGCTGAGCAGCCACCACACCGATTCGATGTAGTCATTCGACATGGTCCAATAGGCCGACTCCATGTCGATCCAGATGGCGGCGCGACGCGACAACGCCTTCCACTCGCCCACATACCGCTGCACGGACGCCCTGCACCGTTCATTGAACGCGGACACGCCGTACGCTTCGATCTCGCTCTTCGACTTGAGCCCGAGTTCCTTCTCGACCTCGATTTCGACCGGAAGCCCGTGGCAGTCCCACCCGCCCTTGCGTGGCACCTGGAAGCCACGCATGCTGCGGTACCGCATGTAGAGGTCCTTGAAACCTCTCGCCCACACGTGGTGCACGCCCGGCTTGCCGTTGGCCGTCGGCGGACCCTCGTAGAACGTCCACCGCGGACTGCCTGCGCGCAGCGCGTCGACCTGCCGGACGACGTCGATCTCGTTCCACCGAGCGAGGACGCGCTCCTCCAGCTCACTGAGGGCAAACGGGCCGACGGTGGTGGTTGCCATTGCGCCAGATTATCAGCGCGGCGGCACGGGACCGACCGCGCTCTGCGACCACCTGATCGTGGGAACATCGCAGGTCAGGCCATGAATTGGCCCGCGGACCGGGGCCGGATCTACGACCAGCACACCAGATCGCCAGCAGGGGTCACGCCGAGGTGCGCCTGCAGCATGATCCGCCGCCCTGGCCCGGAACAGGCGTCCACCCGGTGGATGTGACGCGCCGGGAACAGCAGCAGGTCTCCCGCCTGTGGCGTCACACTCACGTGGTGGTCGTTCGCCACCGCACGTGGGTCGAGCCCGTAGCCCTGCCGGTACGGCTGGTCCTGCGGCGTGTACTCGCGGTCGTACACGGTCAGCGTCCCGCCTTCTGCCTTCATGTCGAGGAACAGGTTGATGCCGACCTGGTGCACGACACGGCCAACGACGAATCCCGGGGTTTCCTCGCGGGAATCGTCTGAATGCAGTCGGGATCGACCATGGACCTCACGTACGACACCGGCATAGCAACGTCCGTATTCTGGCTCGTCGGCGATGATGGCGGGAGTTCCTGATAGGTGCGTCGCCAACTCCAGAAGGCTGCCCACCACGTCACCCGCCGACGAGAACGCGGCCTTCCGGGTGGACTCCATCTCTGCCGCGAGGGCGAAGTAGTCCGCTGCGCGGCCGTAGGCGGCGTACTCGTACAGGGTGCGCCCGAGCCGGCGGCTGACCGGCGCCTCGGCGGTGTCGGAGCCTTCGCGGTAGTCGGCGGCGACCTGTTCGCGGCTGATCGGATCGCCGCCGCCGAACTCGTCCATCGGGTCATACACCACGAACCGCTCGGGCGTCAGGCCCGCGCGCGCGAGCGCGGCGCGTCTGGCGTCGAGGAACCGTGGCACTCGAAGGATGCCGATGGTGCCGGTCAACAGTCCGTGCCAGTGCTCGGATGTGGGGACACGGGATACGACAGCGTGGAACCCTGGAACCTCGGCGGTCATGACTGCCACGTCGTTCCGGTGCCGAAGCTGCTGCGCATGCTCACGTCGTAGGCGCCTGCCTCGCCGAACATGACCAGGTCGCCCGGGTGGAGGTCGTCGAGTCTGACGGACTTGGCCAGAACGTCGGTCTCCATCGTCGTACGCCCGGTGAGGGCTCCGGTTCCAGGCGGAAGCTGCTGCCAGGCGTCCGCGCGCCAGACATACACAGGTCGCCCGGGCATTGGCCAGGGGAGTTCTGCGACGGACGCGTCCACGCACACCTCGTGCTCGCCGACCCGGGCGACCACTGTGGACACGACACTTCCGAACCCCTGGACCAGCGAAACCCCGGGCTCCAGAATCACGGCCTTGCAGTCCGGGATCCGTTGCCGGACGTACTGCGCCAGTTGGCGTCCCGGCTCTCCCGACAACAAGTCGTCCAGTCCTACGGAGTCGAAGCCGCCACCGAGGTCGAGGCACTCGATCCGCGCCAGAAGCCCCGGGTCCTCGGCGTCCAAAGCCTCAAGCAGATCAGTCACGATGGTCAGCCACGTGGCCGCCGTGGTGGGGAACCCGCTGCGCTTGTGCGTGGCTACCCCGACGGCCACCCCGCTCGCATGGGCGGTGAGCAGATGCTTGGCAATCAGCCTGCGCTGGTCGGCGCCGGAGGTGTCGACGCCGATCCGGGAACCGGCTCCCGGAAAGCGCAGACGCAAGCAGTGGTACGCGTGGCAGCCGCCTGCGCGGGCTCCGGCGTCGAAGCCTTCGAGCGTGTCATCGAGCAGGGCCAGCAATCCCGCCGACACCGTACCGTTCGGCCACGTCTTGCCTTGGCCGCCGAGCACGATCCGGCTTGGGTCGAAACCAGCGGCAAGCGCTGCCTGCACTTCGGCGCCACTGATCGCCTCGGCGCAAAGGCCGGTCTCGCGGAGGCAGCGCAGCACTGCCGGTGTGGGGTTGGTCTTGATGCTGTACGCCAGCGTCAGCCCGCGGTCAGCGGCGGCCTCGGCGCACCGGGCAGCCCGCCGCCGTAGACCTGAGTAGTCGAACAGGGCGGCGGGCGTTGCGCGTACGTCTTCCGGGCTCGGCATCACGCCGGCCGCCATCGTCATGTCTCCGCGCTTGCGTCCGGAGCCAAGGCCCTGAGGTAGTCCTCTGGCAGGTGGTAGAAGCATCCCGGTCGCCACGCCCACCCGCCGAGATCACCGAAGAGGAGCCGCTGGCGACGAGACCCCTCGTCTAGGACCCGGCTCGGTGTCGACTCGTAGTCGTAGGGACGCACGAACGACTTCGCATAGGACAAGATCACGCTGCGCCGGGGCTCGGGCGACTCGTTCGTCGTCACCCCGTGCCACAGCGAGTGCAGGAACACCGCCACGTCACCGGCTCGCACGATTACTTGTCGGCGGATCTCCATCGGGATGTCCTGACCAAGCGGAGCCTCCCCCAACTGGGAACGCATCACGTTCTCCGGGGACCACGGATAGCGCCGCTTGTGAGAACCCGGCACGCACGTGAAGTTCCCCATGCCCGGCTCCGGAAGGTCCGTCAAGAACACTTGGGCCGACACCATCACCGGCGAGGCGTCCATGCTCTCCACGACGTCTGCCATCGCTCCCGCGTCCGTGTGCAGGAACGGTGAGTCAAGACAGCCCGGCGGCAGGACGATCATCTGGGTCTTCGTGACCATTAGATCCGGACCGGCGAAGGCGTGCACGACGTCGTACAGGGGCCGGGAGTCGACCAGAGGCAGCACCCGACCGTCCAGCGCTACGACGTTCCACTTCCGAAAGCCCTGTAGCTCCCGGGGTTCTGTGAAGGCGTCCTGCCAGATGGCAGGGATGGTCGTCGCGGTCTCCTCACCGAGAGAGTAGTTCTGGATCTCGCCTGCCAAGAACCGGGCGTGCCACGCCGCCACCATGTCGTCAAGATTCGCGAGCAATTCCGGCGCCACGGGCTGCCGTAGAATCACTACGCCATCGCGGCGCAGCGACTCCACGGCAGCCCGGACGCCCTGCGGCGTTGCCGTCGTCGCAGCCTCGATCTCGACGACGTCCGCGACAGGAACTTCTGTCATCTGAGCCGTCAGGCTCCGATGCTGTGCCGGACGGGGACTTCGAGAGACCGCCACACGCTGGTTGCCCTCAAAACCACCGAGGATGCTGATGTCCACTCGCATGACTGGTCGCGCACCGACCGGGTGGCCGGTGTGATCAAGACGTCCTCCCGGTCGAAGTGGTACGGGACTACCGTCAATCCGTCGAGTCGTTCACCGCTGACCAGTTCCACCTCGAACACCGCGACCCCGGTAGCCCGCCCCGCGCCCGCAGGTGTCAGGGTCTCCTCGCCCTTGACCCGCGCGACACGCGCGGGAAGCCTCGAGAAGCCGGTCATGTGATTGGTAACCGAGATCGACCCAGGGGCGACCGACAACGTGGTCAGCGCCTCCAGCCGCACGAGCTGCTCGCCGTCCTGGGTCGTGATCCGCACCTCGCGAGCCGGTCGCACGAACATCGACTGCTCGACCGCGTCCCGTAGGCCGACCGGGACCTCGGACACCGCCGTGTAGCCGGACAACGCGAAGTTGCAGATGAACTGGGACAGCGCCGGATCGAACCCCTCCGGCAACGCTGGGGTCGCTGTCAGACGCAGAACGTTCTCGCCGCGATCGAGATCAGCGATCCCCTCGCCGCCGAGGTCGAACCGGTGCGAGTTCACATCGCCCTGCAACTGCCAGGTCACACACGTCTGCTTGGTCACCATGCATCCCCTTACTGGCATCGAATAGATCACAAGACGATAACACTCAATTGGCTCATAATTGCCCAAAACATGACGCATGTACACCAACGCTAACAAAGCACTATTGGGATCGATCGTCACTCCTCGGAGGGTCACCCGAGGCAACTGTCGTGTTGCTGTCCAGGAAACGTCCTGAGATTCGGCGCGCTTGACTCAGCGCTCCGGTTCGCCGTGGCCGCGCGGGTGTCCGCCTCGCGGCCCCAGCGGAGGTGTCTCGGCCAGGAGCGCACACGTGTACGCGGGCCGCTGTCCCTGGCACCGCGCAGCCACCTCGACCCCGACTTCGGCGCCAGGACCCGAACCCCACGAGATCAACTCCTGGCCGCCGCGATCACCCTGCGCTGGTTCACCCAGCGGCGCGACCCCGCCACGATCATGGGCGTCAGCCAACCCGTCCTCGCCCGCGCGATCAAGGAAACCAGCCACGACCTGACCGACCTCTGCCGCCGCATCGCCCCGGCCCCGATCAAAGCCCGCACAACCCAAGCCCTCCTGGCCCTGATCGGCAGAACAACAGACGACGAACCACAGCACAAATTAATCGGCACGCCACCAATTGATCGATACGCCCCAGGCAACGTTCACGCGAGCACGAAGGATTCCGAGACCGCTGCCGACGGCGAGGGCCTGCCGGAGGTGGGGATCCGCCGGCAGGCCCGGGGCCGCGAAGGCCCCAAGACCCTGCCCAGGCCAGGAGAGGTGACCGGGGCAGGGCCGATCTACGTGGAACGCAGTGCCTCCGTGGGGGACAGCCGCGCCGCCCGGACGGCGGGTAGCAGTCCGGCGATCACCCCGATCAGGACCGAGGAACCGATGCCCCCCGTCCAGGCCAGTGGCGGGATGACGATCTGCCACTGCTTGGCCTCGGCGTAGACCACCGTGGCGAGCACGCCCACCACGACCCCCACCACCCCGCCGATCATCGCGAGGATCACGGACTCGGTGAGGAACTGTGCCCCGATCTGTCCGCGCGTGGCGCCCAGGGAGCGCCGCAGGCCGATCTCCGATCGCCGCTCCAACACCGAAATGATCATGATGTTGGCGACCCCCACCGCTCCTACCACCAGGGAGACCACCCCCAGGCCGAGGAACAGGCTGTTGAACGCCCCGCTCGCCGCCGCCCGGGCGGTGAGCGCGTCTGACGGCTGGCTGACGTCGACCTCGTTCGGCGCCTGCGGGTTGGCTGTGCTCGCCAGCACCGAGTGCACGTCGTCCACGTGGTCGGTGTCGGCGCGCACGTAGATCGTGGTGGGCGGCCCAAGGCCGACCCGGCCGGCCCGCACCGAGACGTACTCCAGGTACTTCTCCGCCGCCGGGTACCCAATCAGGGCGCTGGTGTTGACGTTCTGCACCAACCCGGAGGACTGCAGGATCCCGGTGACCACGAACCACTGGCCGCCGAGCCACACCCGCAGCCCCGGCGTCACCCGCTCGATCCCCAGCCGCTGCGCCGCGGTGGAGCCCAGGACGACGACCGGCTGGGTCGCCGTCGCGGAGTTCAGCCAGTTCCCCCGGGCCACCGGTGCGGCGACCACCTCCGGCAGGTTCAGGCTGGCGGCGCGGACCTGCAGCCCGTTTGTGTTGATCGCCGGCACCAGCGAGCTGCGGTAGACGTTCACGTCGTCCACGGTGGCGGTGTGGGCCACCTCCTGGACGTGCGGGATGTTCCCCACCCGGGAGGTGGCCTCGGCAGGTAGCTGGGCGGTCTCGCCGGAGAAGGTGCTCCCGGCCGCCGCGGTGAGCAGGTTCGTGCCCAGCCGGTCGATCTCCGCCAGCAGCCCGGCCTGGGACGACGACGACAGCCCCAGCACGGCGACGATCGCCGCCGCGCCGATCGAGATGCCCAGGGCGGACAAGGCCACCCGCAGCGGGCGGGCGAACAACCCGCTGCCGGCCACCCGGGCCTGGTCCGAGGGCCGCATCCGGGCCGGTACCAGGGACCGCGGGCCGATCGTGGAGGTGTCGCTCATGACGTCCCTCCCGAGTGCCCACCCGGCGTCCCGTCGTAGGTGATCAGGCCGTCCCGGACATGCAACTGCCGGGGCAACTGCTCGGCCAGGTCGTTGTCGTGGGTGATCACCACGATCGTGGCGCCCTCGGCGTTGAGCTCCTTGAGCAGGGCGACGATCGACTGCCCGGTGCGGGAGTCGAGGTTGCCGGTGGGCTCGTCGGCGAGCACGATCGCCGGCCGACCCACCAGCGCCCGGGCGATCGCCACCCGCTGCCGCTCCCCGCCCGACAGCTTCGAGGGACGGAAGGAGAACCGGTGCGCCAGCCCCACCCGCTCCAGCGCCTGCTCCGCCCTCCGCCGCCGCTCCCACAGCGGGACCCCGGCGTAGAGCAACCCGTCGGCGACGTTGTCCAGCACGGTGCTGTACTCCGCGAGGAAGAACTGCTGGAAGACGAAGCCGATGCTGCGGGCCCGCAGCGCCGACAGTTGCCTGTCGCTCAGCCCGGCGAGGTCCACCCCGTCGATCCGGACCCGGCCCGAACTGGGCAGGTCCAGCGACCCCATCACGTGCAGCAGGGTCGACTTCCCCGAACCCGACGGCCCGACGACAGCGACCAGTTCGCCGCGCCGGATGCTGAAGCTCACCCCGCGCAGAGCCGCCACCACGGGCCCTTGCCCGTAGCTCTTGACGACCGACTCCAGTTCGAGCACCACCGGCGCGCCCGGCGGCTCGCGGGTTCCGGTCGGGGCACCTACCTCGGCGACTGTCATGACGACGGCACCACCACTCGGTCGCCCTCGTGTAGGTCGCCGCTCACCTCCACCCGGCCGCTGTCGCTGTCGAACAGGCCCAGCTCGACGGGCACCAGGCTGCGCCTGCCGGCGGCCACCTTCTCCACCGCGAAGCCGCCCGCGCCCTGGCCCAGCAGCGCGGTGACCGGGACCACCAGCACGTCGTCGGCACCCTTGGTGATGATCTCGACCCGGACCGGGGCACGGTCCAGCCGGGCGATCGACGTGCTCGCCTTGAGCGTGACGTACACCGGGACGGTTTCCGAGCCTTCGCCGTTCTCGCCGCCGGTCTCCGCCACGCTGCCGATCCGGGCCACGCCGCCCTCCGCGACAGCGTTGTCCGGCAGCACTACCCGGGCGCGGTCGCCGACGGACACCTGGCTCTGCCGGGCGGCATCCAGATCCACCGTCACCTGCCGGGTGGTCGAGGTGCCGGACGCGAACGGGGTGCCGGGCACCGCCCGTGTACCCAGCTCGACGGCGACCTTGGTGACCCGCAGTTCCTGGTTGGCCACCACGGCGTCGGCCTGCGCCAACCGGCCGGTCTCGTCGGCACCGATCTCGTCCTGGAGCTTCCTCAGCCCGCGCCGGGTCTCGTAGCCGAAGTAGTCCCAGTCGTCGTCGACCCGGGACCGCCGCGCGTAGCCCCAGTCCACCAGGTTGTGGTTGAGCTGCTTGACGTCGCGGCCGCTCATCCCGGTGGACAGGTCACGGTGCAGCGGGGTGGCACCGCACAGCAGCAGCACCGGTTCGTCGTCGACCGAGTAGGCCGAGTGCCCGCAGGCCACCCGGTTCCCGGCCTCGGGCAGCCGGGTGTAGATCCCGGAGGCCCAGTTCACGACCCCGTAGTCCTCGCCGTCGGACCGAGCCAGGTAGCCCAGGGTGCCCTGCTCGGTGACCAGGGTCGAGACGTCACCGCGCTCCACCATGGCGGTGGAGACGCTGTGCGCCGACCCCGCGGCCCGGCCCCCGTCGTCCCAGGGCTTGGTGATCAGGGCCGCGGCCACGCCCACGGTGACCACCGCACCGACCACCGCGGCACGCCGGCTGCCGCTGCCGC
>NZ_CDWTMG010000092.1:0-16437 GCF_977945845.1 Frankia sp. CcMO1 | reverse complement strand
CCGCCAGCGAAGACCACAACCGGGTCATACAGCACGGCGCCCGCAACGCCTTCGGCTACCGCAACCCCGAAAACCAGCGGCTACGAACACGCTGCGCAACCACCCGCCGAGCCCGCAGATGCCTCAAACCCGCTTAACTTCGAAGAGCCACTATGCCCGTCCGAGGCTGGTGCCGGCGGAACGGAGGTCCTCACACGCCTGGGCGACGCGGGCCGCCATGCTGCTCTCCGCGAGCTTTCCGTAGGTACGCGGGTCGTATGCCTTCTTCACGCCGACCTCACCGTCCACCTTGAGAACGCCGTCATAGTTTTTGAACACGTGCTCCACGATGGGGCGGGTGAATGCGTACTGGGTGTCCGTGTCCACGTTCATCTTGACCACCCCGTAGTCGAGCGTCTCGCGGATTTCGGTGAGAGCCGACCCGCTACCGCCGTGAAAGACGAGGTTGAACGGCTTCGCGCCGGCTGGCAGCCCGAGCTTCCTGGCGACGTACTCCTGTCCTTCGTGCAGAATCGTCGGGCGTAGCTTGACGTTTCCGGGCTTGTACACACCGTGCACGTTGCCGAAGGTGGCGGCGAGCAGGTAGCGCCCCTTCGCGCCGGTGCCGAGCACCTCGGCCGTCCGCCACATGTCCTCCGGCGTCGTGTAGAGCTTCTCGTCGATCGCGCCGACGACGCCGTCCTCCTCGCCGCCGACGACCCCGATCTCGACCTCGAGAACGATCTTCGCGGCGGCGGCATCCGCGAGTAGTTCCTCGGCGATCTTGAGGTTCTCCTCAAGGGGGACCGCCGAGCCGTCCCACATGTGCGACTGGAAGAGCGGCTCGCGCCCCTGGGCCACCCGATCCTTCGAGATCGCGATCAGGGGACGGATGTAGGTGTCAAGCTTGTCGGCCGGGCAGTGGTCGGTGTGCAGGGCGATGTTGACCGGATACGCCTCCGCGACATGGTGGGCGAACTCGGCTAGTGCCTCCGCGCCGAGGACCATGTTCTTCACCGTCGAGCCGGACAGGTACTCGGCACCGCCGGTGGACACCTGCACGATGCCGTCACTGCCGGCTTCGGTGAAGCCCCGCAGCGCGGCGTTCAGGGACTGCGACGAGGTCACGTTGATCGCGGGGTAGGCGAAGGACTGGGCCTTCGCCCGGTCGAGCATCTCGGCATATACGTCTGGCGTGGCGATGGGCATCGGTGGGGCTCCTTACGAACCTGTAGGGGCGCCGATCAGCCCTGCACCCGCGGTGCAGGGCAGCCGGATCGGGCCGAAGCCCGCCGTGGACTCCTGATGGGCGAAGGGTATGACGCCTTGCCCCGTCCCGGGGTCGGATGCGGCTGACGTCGCCGACGCGGTGCCGGTCCGCGCGCCGGGCGCGGGGCGGGTGCCGACCAAGGGTCGGCACACTGGTCGAGTGGATGTCGGCAGCCTGTCCGGGATGACGCTGTACGTCGTCCTCTTCGCGGTCATCTTCGTCGAGAGCGGGATCCTGATCGGGTTCTGGCTTCCGGGTGACACCATTCTCTTCGCGGCCGGGCTGATGGCGGCGGACGCGGCGTCGAACGTGTCCGTCGCGGTCCTCTCGATCGGGGTCGCGGCGGCGGCCACCGTCGGGGCGGTGGCGGGCTACTACACCGGGCATCGCCTCGGCCGGCCGTACCTGGAGCGCAGGTACGCCACGGTGCTGGCCCGTACGGAGGAATTCTACCGACGGTTCGGGCCGATCACCCTGGTCGCGGCCCGCTTCGTGCCGTGGGCGAGGACGTTCGCGCCGGTACTCGCCGGGGCCGTGGCGATGTCATGGTCCCGCTTTCTGATCGCGGTCATGCTCGGAGCGCTCGTCTGGGGGACCGGATTGATCCTTCTGGGCTATACGGCGGCCGCCATTCCTGGGCTGCGGGATGCGGCGGTGTGGATCGCGCTCGTCGTGATCGCCATCTCCGTCATCGCCGGGATCGCCGGTGAGCTGCTGCGTCGGCGATCGGGCCGGCTCCCCGACCAGGGGCCGCGGTAGTCCGTGTCGGGCGAGGAGCGCCGAGGGTCGGGCGAGGAGCGTAGGGATGTTGTCCGTTAGTGCCCCGCGGCGCCGGATCCCGTCGGGAGATCCGTGGACCGGTAGTCTCCACGACGTTACGACCAGATCACATTGGACGATCAATTCCCTTTCCTATGGCAATTTCTGGCTATGGCCGGCTAACCTTGATCGGTCCAGGTACGCGGTCGGGGGGTCCGACCACCGAAGGATTCGATGCTTCGACACCACAGGCGGCACCATGCGGAACGGCGTCGCGCCGGCCCCGTCCTCTGCACCGCGGCAGGGGCCTTGACCGCGGTTCTGGCGGTCGTGCTGCTCGCGGGTGGTCATTCGGGACCGCGTGACGGTGACCACGTGGCCGGCCGCGTCGGCGCGCAGCCGGGTCGGGGCGTGGTCGGGGTCCCTCCCACGTCGATCGCGGATCGGATCGCGGATCGGGGTGCGCCGACCGGGCCCGGGGCCGAGCCGCAGCCCGCCGCTCGCCCGGCCGGTCCGGATCAGCTGCCCGCTGCGCGGGCGTCGGCTCTGGCCCTGGCCGCGCCGGTGACGGCTCCGTCCGCGTCGGCCCCGGCGCCGGCTGTTATCTCGCCGCGCCCGCCGTACCTGCCGGCCTCCTGGACGAGCCTGGTCGGTCAGGTCGTGACCTCGACCAACCTCGAGCGCCGGGCGGCCGGTTGCCCTCCGTTGATCGTCGACTTACGGTTGGCCGCCGCGGCCCAGGCACACAGCGTCGACATGGCCACGGCCGGCTATTTCGGCCACGACAGCCCGGACAGTCGCTCGCCCTTCGACCGGATCGCCGCCGCCGGCTTCTCCTTCTCCATCGCCGCCGAGAACATCGCCGCCGGTCAGCGCACCGTGGCCGAGGTGATGCGCGGATGGATGAACAGCCCGGACCACCGATCGAACATCCTCACCTGTTCGTTGACCCGGATCGGCGTGGGCTACGCGACGGGCGGCAGGTACGGCACCTACTGGACCCAGGACTTCGGGACGCCGTGAGGCCCGGCCCACTTGCCGGGCGCGACCGGCCCGTGGCATCCCGCGAGGTGCACCCGACCTCGATCCTCCCGACTCGCGGGGATGTCCCGGTCCTGATCAGTAGTCGATCCCGTAGGGTCGGGTCATCGTCGCCGACGGCAGCGAGCACGGCAACGAGCGTGGTAAAGCCCGCGGACCCAGCCGGTGGACGGGCTGGCGGGCCGCGCGGCAGCGCCGTCGGCGAGGGTGATCCTGGCAGGAGGAGTGACCTTGGTTCGGGCGGTGGTCACCGGCGCGGCCGGCTTCCTCGGCGGAGCGCTGGCCCACGCGCTGCGGCGGCGCGGTGACGACGTTATCGCCATCGACATCCGGCGCGCGCCGGGTGTCATGCAGGCCGACGTCAGCCGTCCCGGTGAGTGGGAGAAAGCCCTTTACGGCACGGAGCTGGTGATCCATGCCGACGCCATCGGGACCGGTGGCGTCGCGGAACTGACCCCGGTGCGTCCCGGCCGAGCCGGAGCGCCGGTACGGGTGCCCGACGCCGAGATCCGGCGGGTGACCCTCGGCGCCACGGCGGCGTTGCTCGACGCCGCGGGTCGGGCCGGGGTCGACCGCTTCATCCATCTTTCCTGCGTGGACGTGCTTGCCCGGACGAGTGGCCCGGTCCCCGGCGGGACCGGGGACCGGGGGCCCGCGCGAGCCGTCGGCCGACCACTGGACGAGACCACGCCGATCGGGCTGACTGGCGACGTCCGCGCCGACGCCATGGCCGCCGCGGAACAGGCGGTCGGGTCGGCCGCTGCGCACGGACTCGGCGCGACCGTCCTGCGGATCGGGGACGCCTACGGTCCCCGGGCTGGTCGCTGGACCCTCTGGCCGGTGCTGCTGATGCGGGCCGGGCGGTTCGTCCTCGTCGACGGCGGCCGGGGTGTGCTCAGCCCCGTGCATGTCGACGACGTGGTCACGGCGGTGACCACCGTCGCCGGTGCGGACCGGTCGGCGGTCGCCGGTGAGGTGCTGCACGTGACCGGGGGGGAGTCGGTGTCCGCCGCCGACTTCTTCACCTTTTACTGTCAGATGCTCGCGATCGCGGCGCCCCGCTCCGTACCGGCCAGGATCTTCGAAGCGGTCGACGCGATTGATCGTGTCTGTTCGTTCGCGGAGGGTTACCGGAGGCGAGGCGCGGACGGTTCCGCGGCCGAGACGCCACCCCTCCCCACCCACCCGGTCCCGGCGGTCTCGACGACCTCGGTACGGCCAGCGGGCTCAGCCGTTCCGGCCGTTCCGATGAACTCGGCGATCCCGTCGCGGCGGGCACCGGGCCTGGTCCGCGGTGTCGGTGCCCGTCTGGTGGCCGGAGTCGATCCCCGCGCCCGGGTGGACCTCGGTCCGCTCACCGTGCGCACCCTGACCCGCGACGCGGGCCTCTCCATCGAGAAGATCCGGGCCCGGACGGGATGGTCGCCGGTCGTGCGGCTGCCCGAGGGCATGAACCGCACCGAGTCCTGGCTCCGGGAACGGGGTCTGCTCGGGGTCCGGGAGCCATCCCGTCGTGGGTGATGGCCCTACACTCACCACCTCCCGACTACTCGCACTCCCGCTCACCATTTGGAACGCGGGATACGTCGCCGAGGAGCTCGCGCCTTCGCTGGCGTTCACGGTCATCACCCCGCGATCAGGCGTGCGTGGCGCTCCCGGTGACGGATCCGGCCCCTTCGGCGGAATCGTCGGGACCGATCCTGCCGCGGGGGCGCCCGATCCCGACGATCCGGCGGGGGCGCTGCGGCGCGAACTGCGCCGTCGGGCGAGCGCCGGCCACACGGTCCTGACCTGGGTGCTGCGTCGCCACCCGGGTCGCCATCCAGGATCGGCGGCGGTGGGCCTGCTCGCGGCGGAGGCCCACGGCCGGCGGGTGGTGGTCGGGGTGTCGATCGTGCTCGGATGCCGGCGCAGCGGCTACGCCACCGAGGCGATCCGCGCGGTCGCGGGATGGTTCGAATACCGCGGCGCTCTGGTGGAGACGCGGATCCGGCGCGGGGACAGCGTGGGGAAGCGTCTCGCGCAGGCGACCTCGTTCGTGCCCACCGGTGTGCTGATCGCCGATTGGTGGCGGATCTGGCTGCGTCCGCCGCCAAGTTGACCATTGAGGTTTGTCACGCAACGTCATTGGGCGCCGGGCTTCGTCCGGGCCTGGCGCCGCGGGTCACCGCCGACCGCTCCGGTACCGTCCGGATCTGGCCGTCATCCGGCCCGAACGGGCAGAACCCATGTCCAGCCGCCTTTCGCGGCGCGGCAGAAGGTCATTGTGACGGTACCGTTACCATGCTGTGTTGTCGGCTGGGTGACAGCTCCCGGCTCATTCTTTCGTCGTCACGAGGAGAGTGGTGAACACGCCGCGGAGACAGCCCCCTGTTCAGACTGTGATGCCCTGGGGCACCATGTAAGGCGATGTCGCGACCAATGGCCGACGGGCCGAAGCTGGGCGGGGCGTCCGTGGGGGTCCGTGGGAGGGCCGTCGCGTGCCCGGGGAGGGGAGCCCGAACGGTCCGGCGCCACCTGCGCCTGGGAGGTCAGCACCATGAGTGTGGATACCCCTCGGGGGACACCGGCCGGAGTCCGGCCGAGCGAGGTCACGTACGACCATCTGATCATTCCGCCGCACTGGCGTCGGCCGAAGGAGTCGGCGCCGGGGACGCTCAACCCTCTGTTCCCCTCCGAGGGAGGCCTCCGCTCCGAGCCGGCTGCGGCCGGCTCGACGTCGCCGATTAACCCGACAACCGGTCCGCTGCTGGTCGGCACCACGGCGCGTGCCTTCGCGAAACTCGACGACCTGATCCGTCTCAGTGCCGAGGACCGTGCCGTCGTCGCGGCTCGCCGCGACGAGGCGGAGCGGGCGCTGCGCGCGATCTTCCCGCCCCGTTGCGCGCTGCCGCTGGTCGGGGTCGCTACGATCGGCTCGGCGGGGCGGGACACCATGATCCGTCCGCTCGACGAGGTCGACATCTTCGCGGTCTTCTCGGCGGCCAACAGCGCCTGGAAGCGTTTCCGCTGGGACTCCCGCGACCTGCTGCTCTGTGTACGCAACGCCATCGGCGGAGATCGGATCCAGACGATCGGCAGCCGCGGCCAGGCGCTGCGCATCGTCTACGATGCCCCCCCGGACGTCCATCTGGTGCCGGCCTTCGATCATCCGCGTGCCGGGTACGTCATACCCGACCGGGTCGGTGGCTGGCTGCCGACCCGGCCGGAGCGGCACACGAGCTGGGTGGCGGACCTCGGCCCCCGGGTGATCTCGGCGGTCCGCCTGCTCAAGGCGTGGAACCGGGTGCGCGGCAGCCACCTGCGCTCCTTCCATATCGAGGCGCTCTCCGGGCAGGTCCTCGCCGGTCGCGGGCTCAACACCCGGCAGGGGCTCGCCGAGGTCTTCCGGCACCTGGACGACGTCGGCCTCACCGTGGCCGACCCGGCCGGCGTCGGCGGGGACCTGTCGTCGTACCTGCGCGTCGAGGACATCGAGGCGTTGGCCGAGAGTGTCCGGCTCGCCCGGATCTACTCGGCGAAGGCGGTGGATGCGGAACAGGCCGACGATCACGAGGAGGCCGTGAACCTGTGGGGTTCCCTCTTCGGACCGGAGTTCCCCACGTTCGGCTGAGGGCGGGCCGGTAGCGCGCTTCGTTTACCCGGCGCCCCGGCTCATCCAGCGGTCCGGTACGGCGTGGCGCCGACCGATCCGGGATCGCTCGGCCTGCGCGGCGGCGAGCGAGACCGCCTCGTCGGCGTCGCGCAGGCCGGCGCGCACCGTCACCGGGCCGCCGGTGGTATCGAGGTGCACGTCGGCCAGCCGTAGCAGTCTGGCCAGCGGGTTCTGCACGATCCGGATGCTCTGCACCTTGCCGTGAGGGATGAGATCGGTGTGCCGCCGGACGATTCCCCGGTGTACGACGAAGACCGTGTCGTCCGCTCCGCAGGACAGCCGCCGCCAGTGGAGCGGGGCGAGCCAGGCGGCCCGGCGTGGCGGCCGGGTCATCGCCACCGCGGCGACGTCCACTCCGGGCAGCAGCCGGCCGATCAGGGCCAGCGCATCCGCCCGGCGGGCCACCGGTAGCAGCACGGAGGGCCCGCCGCCAGCCACGTTCATCCGGACCGTCACCCAGCCCGACCAGCGCCACAGCGCCGGTTCGCCGATGCTGATCGCCTGGACCCGTCCCGGCGGGACCGTGGCGTGGGTGCGGTTGAGCAGACCGCTGATGATGCGCAGCCCGTCGGGTGACTCGGAGACGGTGTAGGGGTAGCCGGCCGCGAACCGGCGAAACGTCGTGTGCCAGAGGCTGCCGAGCATCGGAACGGCGCCGAGGGCGCCGGTGAGGGTACCGGTCAGCAGGGCGGGCGTGGCGATCGCGGCCGCGCCGAACAGCGCCACCCACGGCGCGGGGGACAGCGCGATCGCGGCCACCAGCCGCCGTGGTGGCACCTCGGCGAGTGGGCGCTGCGGTGCCTCGCCTACGTCCGGCGCGAATCCCGCGGCGGTGGCCAGCAGCTCGGCCCGCAGCCGCTGGGCGTGACCCACCGACAGGTACCGCAGGTCGGACCCGGAGTCGGTGTCCAGTTCGGAGCGTTCCCTGCCGGCGAGATCGAGCCGGAGGATGGCGAGCCCCGCGGCTCGGGCGAGAAGCGGTTGGGCGATGTCCACCGACTGTAACCGATCCAGCCGGACATGGCGGGTCCGTCGGACCAAAAGCCCGGTATCGAGCCGAAGATTGTCGCGTTCGACCCGGTAGCGGGTGAACCGCCAGGCGCAGTATCCGTAGATGCCGGCGGCGGGGATCAGGAAGATCAGGGTGAGCCCGATGATGCGGGGCGTGGCGTCGTCGGCGAGGTTCCTGCCGACCGTCGCCACGAACGCCGCGACGATTACCCAGCCGCGCAGGAACGGGGTGAGCGGATGCAGCCGGTGAAACCCGTCCTGGCCGGGGCGTGTCGCCCGAGCCGGCGCTTCGCCGGTGGTGGACCCCCGCTCGATTGTCACAGCCCGGCCGACCGGGCTTCACCGCGTTCGGTGAGCGCGTCACGTAGCCGTGCGGCCTCGTCCGGGGCCAGGCCGGGGATGACGGCATCGCTGTCCGCGGCCGCGGTGTGCAGCTGCACCTTGGCGATGCCGAAACGGCGTGCCAGCGGCCCGGCGGTGACGTCGACGAGCTGCATCCGGCCGTACGGCACCACGATCAGGCGACGCGTCAGCACCCCGCGGCTGATCAGGAGATCGTCCTCCCGCTCGGCGTAGCGCCAGGCCTGCCAGCGGAGGCCGATCGAGCGCCAGAGCCAGCCCGTCACGAGAACCGGCGCCACCGTGATCAGTATCCAGGGCCAGCCGCCGAACGCCGCCGTGATCAGCAGGGTGAGCGCCACCACCGGGACGGCTCCCACGATCAGGAGCGCCCGTCGAAGCCGCCGTAGGTCCGGTGGCAGGACCCGCCACTGCGCGGGATCCGGCAGAAGAGCGTCGTGCATTCCGCAACAATAAGTCGCACATCCGATACGTCCGGCCCGAATCGGCCGAGGAACCGGCGGCGCGCCGTCCCCACGATGGTCCTCGCCCGGTCTGCGGCGATTCGCCGGGAGGCCTGTCAGAGGGACTTGACGGTGGCGGCCTTGACCGTCAGACCCGAGCGGTCCAGCGCGGCGTCGACGAGCACCTCGTCGCCGTCCCGGATCTGCCCGCCGAGCAGTTCCCTGGCGAGCTGGTCGCCGATCGCCGTCTGGACCAGCCGCCGCAGCGGGCGGGCCCCGAACACCGGATCGTAGCCGACGTCGGAGAGCCATCCCTTGGCGGCGTCGGTGGTGTTGAGGGTGATCCTCCGGTCGAGCAGCCGGGCCCGCAGCCGATCGAGCTGGAGATCGACGATGCGGGCCAGCTCGTCCCGGCCCAGCTGGTCGAAGACGAGGACGTCGTCGAGGCGGTTGAGGAACTCCGGCTTGAAGGCGTCGCGCACGGCGACCATCACCGACTCGCGGCGCACCTGCGGGCTGAGCGTGGGGTCCGCGATGAACTGCGACCCGAGGTTCGAGGTCAGGATGAGGATCGTGTTGCGGAAGTCCACCGTGCGGCCCTGGCCGTCGGTGAGCCGCCCGTCGTCGAGAACCTGCAGCAGGACGTCGAAGACGTCCGGATGGGCCTTCTCGACCTCGTCCAGCAGGATGACACTGTACGGCCGGCGGCGGATCGCCTCGGTGAGCTGACCGCCGGACTCGAACCCGATGTACCCGGGCGGGGCGCCGATCAGGCGGGCCACCGAGTGCTTCTCGGCGTACTCGCTCATGTCGATGCGCACGATCGCCCGCTCGTCGTCGAAGAGGAAGTCGGCGAGCGCCTTCGCGAGCTCGGTCTTCCCGACCCCGGTGGGCCCGAGGAAGAGGAAGGAGCCGGTCGGCCGGTCCGGGTCAGCGATCCCGGCCCTGGCCCGGCGGACCGCGTCGGAGACGGCCCGCACCGCGTCGTCCTGGCCGATGACCCGCGCGTGCAGTGCGGACTCCATGCGCAGCAGCTTCGCCGTCTCGCCTTCGAGGAGGCGACCGGCCGGGATCCCGGTCCAGGCGGCGACGACCTCGGCGACATCGTCCGGGCCGACTTCCTCGTTGAGCATCGCCCCACCGGGGGAGTCCGCGCCGGCCAGCGCGCCGGTCGCCGCCGACAGCCGCTTCTCCAACGTCGGGATGGTGCCGTACCGCAGCTCCCCGGCCTTGGCGAGGTCGAGGTCGCGCTCGGCGAGCTCCGCGGCGCGCCGCGCGTTCTCCAGCTCCTCCTTGATCTTCTGAACTTCGGAGATCGAGTCCTTCTCCCGGTGCCAGCGGGCCGTCAGGCTCGACAGCTCCTCACGCCGGTCGGCGAGCTCGCGCTGCAGGCGCCCCCGCCGCTCGCGGGAGGCCTCGTCGTTCTCCTTGGACAGCGCCATGTCCTCGATCTCCAGGCGGCGCACGGCGCGCTCGAGTTCGTCGATCGCCACCGGCCGGCTGTCGATCTCCATGCGGAGCCGGGACGCGGCCTCGTCGACCAGGTCGATCGCCTTGTCCGGCAGGAAGCGTGCGGTGACGTAGCGGTCGGACAGGGTGGCCGCGGCGACCAGCGCGGTGTCGGTGATGCGCACGCCGTGGTGCACCTCGTAGCGTTCCTTGAGCCCGCGCAGGATGCCGATGGTGTCCTCGACCGTCGGCTCGCCGACGAGGACCGGCTGGAAGCGACGTTCCAGCGCCGGGTCCTTCTCGATCCGGGTGCGGTACTCCTCCAGGGTGGTGGCGCCGATCATGCGCAGCTCGCCGCGGGCGAGCATCGGTTTGAGCATGTTGCCGGCGTCCATCGCTCCTTCGGCCGCGCCGGCGCCGACGACGGTGTGCAGCTCGTCGATGAAGGGGATGATCTGACCCTCGGCCTCGCGGATCTCGTTGAGGACGGAGGTCAGCCGCTCCTCGAACTCGCCGCGCAGCTTGGAGCCAGCAACCATCGAACCGAGGTCGAGCGAGACGATGCGCCGGCCGCGCAGCGACTCGGGCACGTCACCCGCGACGACCCGCAGCGCGAGCCCTTCGACGATGGCCGTCTTGCCGACCCCGGGCTCGCCGATGAGGACCGGGTTGTTCTTCGTCCGCCGCGACAGCACCTGGATGACGCGGCGGATCTCGGCGTCGCGGCCGATCACCGGGTCCAGCTTGCCCTGCTGCGCACGCTCGGTGAGGTCGATGGAGTACTTCTCCAACGCGCGGTAGGAGCCCTCCGGGTCCCGGGTGGTCACCCGCCGGGCGCCGCCGCGCACCTTCTCGAAGGCGCCGCGCAGCGCGTCGGGGGTGGCGCCGGCGGAGGTAAGGATCCGCCCGGCCTCGCCCCCCTCCTCGGCGAGCGCCACGACCAGATGCTCGACCGAGGTGTACTCGTCACCCAGCTGACCGGCCTGCCGCTCGGCGTTGTTCAGCACCGCGATGAGCTGGCGGGACAGCTGCGGCGGGGACACGCTCATGCCCGTCGCGCGGGGCAGCCGCGTCACTGCGGCCTCGGCTCGGGAGCGCACCGTGTCGACCGAGGTGCCCGCGGACGCCAGCAGCGCCGCGCCGACCCCGTCAGACGCTTCGAGCAGTGCGGTGAGCAGGTGGAGGGGGTCGACGAGGGGTGACCCGTCGGCGGTGGCTCGACTGATCGCTGCGGAGAGTGCCTCCTGCGACCGGGCGGTGAGGCGTTCAGCGTTCATGGCGGATCCCAGATGGTCGGACGGCGTGCACCGTCGCTTTTTCAACGCTCAGCATACCTGAGTCGTTCCTACTCAACTTTGCGGGCGCGCCGCGATGAACCCCCTGCATCCGTTTGCCGGCTCCGCCCGGCCGGTCAGCGGCGGGGCAGCGGCCGCCAGACCACGAGCGCGCCGCGATCCACCGGGACGAGGTCGCGCCGGTGACTGGCATGCGCCTCGGCCACCGCGCGGTCCGTGTCGGCGCGGGACCGGGCGAGCTCCTCGGTGAGCTGACGCACCTGCGCCTGCAGCGCCATCACCTGGGCGCTCAACCGGAGGATCTGCTTGATCCCGTCCAGGTTGACGCCTTCCTCCTGGGACAACCGCTGCACCTCGCGCAGCAACGCCACGTCCCGGGCGGAGTAACGCCGCCCCCGCCCGGCCGTGCGCCCGGGCGTGACCAGCCCGAGCCGGTCGTAGGACCGCAGGGTCTGGGGATGCATCCCGGCGAGCTGCGCGGCGATCGAGATGACGTAGACTGGTGCGTCCTCGTCGTGGGCCGGGCCCGGCAGCGGGCCGGCGGGGTAGTAGCCCTCCGGCCGAATCTCGGTGTCCGGCCGAACCTCAGCGGGGGACGCCGCCGGTCCTCTCTGGAGCTGCCGTTCCCCTGTTCGCCCTGCTCCCGTCGCTCGCCCGCGCCGGGCGGGCGGCGGGTCGGATGTGCGGTTCGGCCGCCCGGTCATCCGCCTGCCCCCATCCGTTCCATCAACGGCGCCCGTGGGTCCTCGGGATGGGCCTGGGCGAACTCCAGCAACGCCGTACGTGCCCGTGGCGAGAGATCACTCGGCTTCGGCACCGTCACCTCGAGGGTGACGATGAGGTCCCCGTTCCCGCCCCCGGCTGTGGGGACACCCCGCCCGCGGGCCCGCAGGCGTCGACCGCTGGAGGTCCCCGCCGGTACCTTCATCGTGAGCGGAGCACCGTCCAGGGTCGGCACCCGTATCGATGCGCCGAGGGCGGCCTCGGTGATCGTCACGGGGAGAGTGATCGCCAGGTTGTTCCCCTCCCGCTCGAACACCGGATGGCGCAGCACGTGCACCGTCACCTCGAGATCACCGGCCGGTCCGCCCCGTTCGCCGGGTATGCCACGCCCCCGGACCCGCAGCCGCTGTCCGTCGCTCACCCCAGGTGGGATGCGGATGCGCTGCTCACGCTCACGCCGGCCGGTGCCCCGGCAGTCCGGGCAGGGATGGTCGATCAAGGTGCCCTTGCCCAGGCAGTCGCGGCAGGGCTCGGAGAGTGCGAAGCCACCCTGGGAGCGGGACACCACGCCCAGTCCACGGCAGGTCGGGCAGGTGCGCGGCGTCGTGCCGGGACGCGCCCCGCTGCCGGTGCAGGTGGTACAGGTCGCGGCCCCGGGAAGCCGGACCGACGCCTCCAGGCCGGTCAGCGATTTCTCGAAGGGGATCGTGACCTCGGCCTCGATGTCGGCACCCCGACGCGGGCCGCGTCCGGGTGCCGACCGCTGGAACAGGTTGTCGAAGATGCCGCCGAGGCCGCCGTTCGCCCCACCGAGAAGGTCGTCGAGGTTGAGGTTCGGCCCGCTGCCGTAGCCCGTGCCGGGTGCGCCGAACCCGCCGTAACCCCCGGCTCGGCCAGGCCCGCCGAAGCCGCCGCTGGGACGACCGCCGGCCGCGAACAGCGCCCGGGCCTCGTCGTACTCCCGTCGACGGCCCTCGTCCGAGAGAACGTCGTAGGCCTCGGAGACCTCCTTGAACCGCGCCTCGGCCTTGGCGTCCCCCGGGTTCTTGTCGGGGTGCAGCTCACGGGCCAGCCTGCGGTACGCCTTCTTGATGTCGGTCGCCGAGGCGTCCTTTGGAACGCCGAGAGCGGCGTAATAGTCCTTCTCGACCATGTCGCGAACACTCACGGCGCCCCTCCTTCCTTCACGATGTCATCCGCGCGAGGCGGTGGCCGGCCATGCCCGTCAGACCCCGGCTCGCGGACGGCCGGACGGACCTGGCTCCCCTCTTCAGCCGGTGTTCAGTCGGCGCTGACAGTGGGCCCGCCGTTGTCCGGCCCGGGCGCACTGCCCGTGTCATCGGGAACCGATGCCGGCCGATTCGGCGGGCCGCCTGCCTGGCCCGGGCCGCTCCCCGCCGCCTCGCCGGCCCCGGCGACGACCTCCGCCTCGACCGGCTGATCGACGGTCTCGTCCACCTCGCCCGACGGTTCCGCGACCGACACCTGCGCGGGCCGCAACACCTTGCCCGCGTGCAGGTAACCCGCCCGGAAGACGTCCACGCAAGTCGGCCCGCTCACGTCCGACCGATAGGAGTGCATCAGGGCCTCGTGGACCGACGGGTCGAACTCGTCGCCCTTCGCCCCGTATCGCTCCAGCCCGGTCGCCTCCAGGGCTGCCTCCAAGGCCTCCGCGATCGCCTTGAACGGGCCTTCCAGATCGCCGTGGTCACGAGCCCGGCCGATGTCGTCGAGGGTCGACAGCAGACTCGCCAGCAGCTTCGCCGTCGCCTGCTCGCCGATCTGCTGACGGTCCCGCTCGACCCGCCGACGGTAGTTGTCGAACTCGGCCTTCAGGCGCTGCAGGTCCGCGGTCCGCTCGGTGACCTGCTGGCGCAGTGACGCCACGAGCTCACCGTCACCCTCGCCCGCCGGGACTCCGGCGGGTGGAACCTCCGTGGCCGTCGGGCCGGGGGACGCAGCGGCCTCCGGCCGGACCTCGCCGCTCTCCGGATCGATCCGGCGCCGGTCCCGCACCACCACCGGGGGCTCTTCGGCCTCGTCCCGGCCGTCGGGCCGAGACGAACCCCACCAGTCCGCGGCCTGGCTTGAGGTCACTTCTTGTCCTCCTCATCCACGATTTCCGCGTCGACCACGTCGTCGTCGGCTGCTCCGGCGCCGCCGGAGGCACCCGCGCCCTCCTGGGCGGCCTGCGCGTACATGGCCTGGCCCATCGCCTGGCTAGCCGCGGCCAGCGCGTCGGCCGCCTCGCGGATCGCCGCCGTGTCGGTGCCGGCGACGGCGCCCCGCAGCGTGCCGAGCTTCTCCTCCACGTCGCTCTTCACCGCGGCGTCGATCTTTTCGCCGTTCTCGGCGAGGAACCGCTCGGTCGAGTAGACGAGCGTCTCGGCTTTGTTGCGGGTCTCGGCCTCCTCCCGGCGCCTGCGGTCCTCCTCGGCGTACTGCTCGGCGTCGCGGACCATGCGGTCGATGTCGTCCTTCGGCAGCGCCGAGCCACCGGTGATGGTCATCGACTGCTCCTTGCCGGTGCCCAGGTCCTTCGCGGACACGTGCACGATGCCGTTTGCGTCGATGTCGAAGGTGACCTCGATCTGGGGCATGCCCCGCGGGGCGGGCGGCAGGCCGGTCAGCTCGAACATGCCGAGCTTCTTGTTGTAGGCGGCCATCTCGCGCTCGCCCTGGAAGACCTGGATCTGCACGGAGGGCTGGCTGTCCTCGGCGGTGGTGAAGATCTCCGAGCGATTGGTGGGGATCGTGGTGTTGCGCTCGATGAGCTTGGTCATGATCCCCCCCTTTGTCTCGATGCCGAGCGAGAGTGGGGTGACGTCGAGGAGCAGGACGTCCTTGACCTCGCCCTTGAGCACGCCGGCCTGCAGCGAGGCGCCGACGGCGACGACCTCGTCCGGGTTGACGCCCTTGTTCGGCTCCTTGCCCCCGGTCAGCTCGCGGACCAGCTCGACGACGGCGGGCATCCGGGTGGAACCACCGACGAGGACGACGTGGTCGATGTCGCTGACCTTGATCCCCGCGTCCTTCACCGCCTGCTGGAAGGGGTGCCTGCAGCGGTCGATGAGGTCGGAGGTCATCCGCTGGAACTCGGCGCGCGACAGTGAGACGTCGAGGTGCAGGGGACCCTCGGCCGACGCGGTGATGTAGGGCAGGTTGATCGTGGTCTGGGTGGACTGCGAAAGCTCGATCTTCGCCTTCTCAGCGGCCTCCCGCAGCCGCTGCAGGGCCATCTTGTCCTTGCCGAGGTCGACCCCGTGCTGGCCGTTGAAAGTCTTGATCAGGTGGTCGGTGACGCGCTGATCCCAGTCGTCACCACCGAGGTGGGTGTCACCGGAGGTGGACTTCACCTCGACGACACCGTCGCCGATCTCCAGTAGGGAGACGTCGAAGGTACCGCCACCGAGGTCGAAGACCAGGATGGTCTGCTCCTTCTCGCCCTTGTCCAACCCGTAGGCGAGGGCCGCGGCGGTCGGCTCGTTGACGATCCGCAGGACGTTGAGCCCGGCGATCGTGCCCGCCTCGGTAGTGGCCTGACGCTGGGCGTCATCGAAGTACGCCGGGACGGTGATGACCGCGTCCGTGACCGTCTCACCGAGGTAGGACTCGGCGTCCCGCTTCAGCTTCTGCAGGATGAACGCGCTGATCTCCTGGGGCGTGAGATCCTTCGCGTCGACCGTCATCTTCCAGTCGGTGCCCATGTGGCGTTTGACCGACCGGATGGTGCGCTCGACGTTTGTCACCGCCTGACGCTTGGCGACCTCGCCGACCAGGACCTCGCCGTTCTTCGCGAAAGCCACGACCGACGGGGTCGTCCGGGAGCCCTCGGCGTTGGCGATCACCGTGGGTTCGCCGCCCTCGAGCACGCTCACGACGGAGTTCGTGGTGCCGAGGTCGATACCGACCGCTCGTGCCATGTCTGTGCGCCTTTCGATCATGTCGGTGGCGCCGATCAGGCGGGCGCACCGACCTCGTGGGGATGGAACCTGTCGGTGAACCGAGGTTTGAGGATCACTCCGGGAAGCCTCGGTTCCGCCAACGCTAAGCCAGGCTGGTGTGTTGAGTCGCTCTGACTCATGACGACGGCTCTTATCATAGCCTGACAGAGGTGATCCTAGCGCGCTCAACTTTTGTGCGGCCGGGAAATTCCCGCCAGCGCCGCCGGACGGGACCGGAAGGGGAGCTGGCGGGAAGAGCCTGCGGGGGAGCCGCGTGGAGCGGAGTGGAGCGGAGTGGAGCGGAGTGGAGCGGAGCGGAGTGGAGCGGAGTGGGAGAGCGTCAGCTTCCGGCGGGTGGCTGCGGGGCCGAGTCACCCGCGGCACCGTCGCCGGGCGCCTGGCCGGCGTCGGGGTCCGTCGTCTCCCGGGGCGGTCGAACGGCGGCCAGGATGCGCCCGCGGCGGGCTCCCGGGCGCGGCCGTCCGCCCGCGCGTGATCCGAGCCGGGG